>NZ_JBLLEB010000040.1:0-32678 GCF_047690175.1 Roseomonas sp. BN140053
ACCCGCGCGCGCCGAGGCCGCGCCCCGGCCGGCGCGCCCGGCCCAGGCGCGGCGCGGCACCGCCCCGGCGCTGGCCGCCGCGCGCCCGCCCGAAGCGCCGCCCGCGGCATCCCGCGCCGCCCCGGCGCCGGTTCCGGCCGCGGCGCCGCCCGCCTCATCCCCCGCTACTCCCCCCGCGGAACCGGCTGCCGCAGCACCGCTTCCCGTGCCGCCCCCGCCGGCGCGCGCCCTGCCGCCCGCCGCGACGCTGCCGGCGCCCGAGGCGATCCCCGTGCGGCTGGTGGCGCAGCCCGGGCGCGGGCGGGCGCTGCTGCTCGCCCTGCCCGAGGACACCGGCCTGGCCGTGCTGCGCCGCGGCGACTCCGTGCTGGCCGTGCTGGATGCCGCCGTGCCGCTGGACCTGCGGGCGCTGCGCGGCGACCCCGTGTTCGGCAATGCCGAGGTGCAGCTGCTGCCGGACGCCACGGTGCTGCGGCTGCGCCTCGCCGCGCCCGCGCTGCTGCTGCCGCGGCGCGACGGCGCGAACTGGCTGCTGGAAGCGGTGCGCGACGCGCCGCCGGGCCGTTCCATCCTGCCCGCGCCGGAAGGCGAGGCGCTGGCCCTGCGCGCCGTGCGCCCGGGCCGCGTGGTGGTGGTGGAGGACCCCGAGACCGGCCTGCCGCTGCTGCTGGGCACGGTGCGCGACGCCGAGCAGAACAGCCCCCTGCGCCGCAGCCTGCCGCGGGCGGAGCTGCTGCCCACGATCCTCGGCGCGGCGCTGCTGGCGCGCGGCGACGGCGTCAGCCTGCGGGCCGGGGCGGAACGCTTCCTGCTGGCCGGCGCCGGCGAGGGTGGCGCCCCTGCGGCCGGCAGCTTCCCCGAAGCCGCGGCAATGACGCGGCTCTTCGACCTGCCGGCGGTGGACCCCGAGGCGGCGCAGCGGCGCCTACAGGCGCAGCAGAGCGGCATCGTCGCCGCCGCGCCCTTGCAGCGCGCCACCCTGCGGCGCGACGCGGCGGAATCGCTGCTGGCGCTCGGGCTGCCGCAGGAAGCCCAGGCAATGCTGCGGCTGGCCTTCCAGGAAGACCCGCAGGCCGCGGCCGATCCGCGCAGCCGGGCGGCGCAGGCCGCGGCCGCGATCCTGGCCGGACGCCTGGCGGAAGCCGCCGCGCTGGACGACGCGACGCTGCCGCGCACGGACGAGACGACCCTGTGGCGCGCCCTGCTGCGCGCCGCCCGGGGCGAGCGGGCGGAAGCCGCGCCGGGCCTGGCCGCCACGCTGCCGCTGCTGCTCTCCTACCCCGAGGCGCTGCGCCTGCGGCTGCTGGCGCCGGCGGCGGAAGCGCTGCTGGACGGCAACGAGACCGCCGCGGCGCGACGCCTGCTGCGCGATGCCGGGGCGCAGCCGGGGCTGGACTACGTGCGCGGCCGCCTGCTGGAAGCCGAAGGCAAGCGGGACGAGGCGCTGGCCGCCTTCGAGGCCACGGCGCGCGGCCGCGACCGCCGGCTGCGCGCCCGGGCGCTGCGGCGCTCGGTGGAGCTGCGCTTCGCCTCCGGCGCGCTGGACGCGGCGGGGGCCGCGGCGGCGCTGGAAGCCTCGCTCTACGCTTGGCGCGGCGACGCGGAGGAGGTGGACACCCGGCTGCGCGTCGCGGCGCTGCGGGGGGAGGCCGGCGACCCGCGCGGCGCCTTCGACCTGCTGGGCGAAACCGCGGCGCTGTTTCCCGACCGTGCGGCCGGGCTGCGCCCCGCCCAGCACGCCGCGCTGCTGGCGGCCATGGCGCGGGAAGCGCCGCTGGCCGCGGTGGCGCTGGCGGAAGCCAACCGCGACCTGCTGGCGGCGGACATGGAAGGCTCCGGCGCCGTGGCGCTGCTGGCCGATCGCTTGGTCGCGCTGGACCTGCCCGACCGCGCCGCCGCCGTGCTGAGCCGCGCGATGGCCGCCATGTCCGGCGAACCCCGCGCCGCGCTGGGTGCGCGGCTCGCGGCGCTGCGGCTGGGCGAACGCGACGCGGCCGGCGCGGAAGCCGCCCTGGCCGGCAGCGCGGCGCCCGGGCTTTCCGCGCCCCTGGCCGAAGCGCGGGCCATCCTGGCGGCGCGGGCCCTGGCCCTGGCCGGGCAGGAGGACGCCGCGGCCACCGCCCTGCGCGCGATCGGCCCGGCCGCGCTGCCGGCCCTGGCCGACCTCCTGGCGGCGCGGCGCGACTGGTCCGGCGCGGCGGCGGCGCTGACCGCGCAGGCCGCCTTGCCGGGCGAGCTGGATGACGGAAGGCGGCGCATCGTGGTGCGCGCGGCGGCCTATGCGGCGCTGGCGGGCGATGCGGCGCAGTTGGCGGCGCTGCGCTCGGCCTGGGCGCCGCGCCTGGGCGAGGGGGCCCTGGCGCGGGCCTTCGGCACGCTGGTGATGGATCCGGTTCGCGGTCTGGACGACCTGCCCCGGTTGCAGCGTGAACTGGACCTTTTCCGGGGATTTCCCACCCGGCTGGATGCCTTGCGGGCAGATGCAGCCCTGACGCGGTGAGCCTCGTCCCACACGCGGGGGTGGGCCGCATTTTTTTCGGCCGAGCAGGCGCTATTTCGCTTGCCTCCCAGGTCCGTGTGCCCCATATCGCGGCCCTCGCTAACACTGACCTGATCGGCGCCGCCGATACTGCAGGTCGTCTTCTGGTGGAAATGGGGGCCGAATGGACGCTCTTGTTGCTCCGCTGGGGATGGTCTCGGATCTTCCGAGCGACGCCCAGGGTTCGTTCTCGTCCGGTCTGGACGAGGCAAAAGACTACTTCTGCGAACGCAATGGCGTGCGCTTTGCCGGTACGCACCTGATCATCGATCTGTGGGGCGCAACCAATCTCGACGATCCCGCGCGGATCGACGAGATCCTGCGCGAAGCCGCGATCGCCACGGGTGCCACGATCCTGCACGGGCACTTCCACCACTTCCAGCCCAACGGCGGCGTGTCCGGCGTGCTGGTGCTGGCGGAAAGCCACGTCTCGATCCACACCTGGCCCGAGCGTGCCTTCGCCGCGCTGGACATCTTCGTGTGCGGCGACTGCGACCCGTACAAGGCGATCCCGGTGTTCAAGAAGGGCTTCCTGCCCGAGCGCGTGCAGCTGGGCGAACACCGCCGCGGCATGACGCTCTGACGCGAAAGCGTCATGGGTGGCGTGATGGGGCGGGCCCTAGGGTCCGCCCTTTCTTCGTGCGGGGAGCCGAACGCGCATGACCACTGATTCCTGGGTGAACGAAACCCTCTATCCCGACTGGGGCCAGCGTTTCCGCGTCGTGCGGGAACTGGCGCGCGTGCAGTCGGAATTCCAGGACATCATGATCTTCGAATCCGCCTCGCACGGCCGCGTCATGCTGCTGGACGGCGCGGTGCAGATCACCGAGGCGGACGAGTTCGTCTACCAGGAGATGCTGACCCACGTGCCGATCCTGGCACATGGCGATGCCAAGCGCGTGCTGATCATCGGCGCCGGCGACGGCGGCGTGCTGCGGCGCGTGCTGCAGCACCGCAACGTCGAGCGCGCGGTGATGGTGGAGATCGACGGCGAGGTGATCCGCCTGGCCAAGGAGCTCCTGCCCAACATCGCCGGCGGCGCCTGGGACGACCCGCGCGCCGAGGTGATCGTGGGCGACGGCATCGACTACGTGCGCACGGCGCAGGCCGGTTCCTTCGACGTGGTGATCGTGGACAGCACCGACCCGGTGGGCGTGGGCGAGGTGCTGTTCACCGAGGAATTCTACGGCAACGCCGCCCGCCTGCTCAGCGAGCGCGGCATCGTGGTGAACCAGAGCGGCGTGCCGGCCATGCAGGCCGACGAACTGCGCGACACCAGCCTGCGGCGCCAAACGGCCTTCGCCGATGTCTGGGCCTATCTGGCGGCGGTGCCGACCTACGTGGGCGGCTACATGACGCTGGGCTGGGGCGCCAAGGATGCGGCCTCGCGCCAACTTCCCGCCAAGGAGCTGCGCCGCCGCGCCGAGGCGGCCGGCATCCTCGGACAAACGCGCTACTGGACGCCGGAGATCCAGGCGGCAGCCTTCCACCTGCCGCCCTATATCGCCGAGCACCTGCCCACGGCGGGCTGAGGCTTCGGCCGCCGCGCTCCACCGGTTCCGCCGTGGCTGCCCCGCTCCCGCGGGCGCGGCCCTTTCGGAACGCGGGGACGCGGCGGCCGCCTCTACCCCTGCGGCCGGGCGTGGCCCTGGTCTCGGCGCGATCCGCCCGTTCGCGGGCTTGCCTCCCCTCGGCGGCGTGTCAGGTTAGATCCTGACCAGGCACCACGGGGGAACGAACCGGCCATGCTTCACCATCCATCGTCGCGGCGCGCGCTGCTCGCGGCCTCGCTGTTCACCCCCTTCCTGGCGCGGGGCGCGCGGGCGGCCTTTCCCGACCATCCCGTGAAGTGGATCGTCCCCTACGCCCCTGGCGGCGGCGCCGACGTCACGGCGCGGCTGGTGGGTGCCGGCCTGTCGGCGCAGCTCGGCCAGCCCGTGGTGATCGACAACCGTCCCGGCGCCGGCACCAACATCGGCGCCGAGGCGACGGCCCGTTCCCCGGCCGACGGCTACACGGTGATGACCGCCGACAACGGCACGCTGGTGTTCAACCCCGTGCTGTACCGCCGCCTGCCCTACGACGCCGACCGCGACCTGCGGCCGGTGGGGCTGATCGCGCGCTTCCCGCTGATGCTGGCCGTGGCGCCGGCTTCCGGCATCACCAGTGCCCGGGAGTTCCTGGACCGCGCCCGCGCCACGCCGGGCGGCCTGGACTACGGCTCGCCCGGCGTGGGCTCGCCGCACCACCTGACCATGGAACGCTTCGCCCGTGAATCCGGCGTGTCGCTGACCCACGTGCCGTATCGCGGCGCGGCGCCGGCGCTGAACGACCTGATCGCCGGGGCGGTGCCGGCCATGGTGCTGGACCTCGTGGCCGGGGCGGAAGCGCTGCGCGCCGGGCAGGCGCGGCCGCTGGCGGCCTGCAGCGCCGCGCGGCTGCCGGCCTTCCCCGACGTGCCGACGATGCAGGAGATCGGGCTGGCGAACTTCGAGTCCTACGCCTGGCAGGGGCTGGTGCTGCCGCGCGCCACGCCGGACCCGCTGGTGGCGCAGCTGTCCGCCGGCCTGCAGGCGGCGCTGCGCGACGAGCGGATCGCCGCCCGGATGCGCGAACTCTCGGTGGAGCCGCTGCCCGGCGGCGAGGCGGAGTTCACCGCGCTGCTGGGGCGCGAGCGCGCCGTGTGGACGCCGCTGATCCGCACCCTCGGGATCACGCTGGACAGCTGAGGCGAAGGCCGGAGGAGGGAACTCCCCCGGACCCCCTCCTTCTTTCGTGAGTAGAAGTGCTCCGGCCACCACCGGCGCACCCGAAAACTCCCGAAAATAGAAGGGAACACCGGGGGGATACCTCCCCCCGGCTTCCTGCCTACCCCCAGCCCTCAACTGCCGGCAAAGCCCTGCACCAGGCTGCCCGACACCAGCCGCCAGCCATCCACGATCACGAAGAACAGCAGCTTGAAGGGCAGCGCCACGGCGGAAGGCGGCAGCATCTGCATGCCCAGCGACATCAGCAGCGACGCCACCACCAGGTCGATCACCAGGAAGGGCAGGAACAGCAGGAAGCCGATCTCGAAGCCGCGCTTCAGCTCGCTGACCATGAAGGCCGGCACCAGGGCGCGCCAGGGCAGGCTCTCGGGGGCGGCGGCGGGATCCACGGCGGGCAGGCCCGCGAGGTCCAGGAACAGCGACAGGTCGCCGTCGCGCACGTTGCCCGCCATGAAGGAGCGGAACGGCTCGGCCGAACGCTGCAGCCCCTCCATCTCGGCGATGCGGCCCTCGATCATCGGCTGCATGCCGTTACTCCAGGCGGTCTCGAACACCGGCTGCATCACGAAGAAGGTCAGGAACAGCGCCAGCCCGATCAGCACGGGGTTGGGCGGGATGCCCGGCGCGCCGATGGCCGAGCGCAGCAGCGACAGCACGATGGTGATTCGCGCGAAGGCCGTCACCATCACCAGCAGGGACGGCGCCAGCGACAGGATGCCGATCAGCGCCGTCAGCTGCACCAGCCGCGCCGTGGCCCCGGCCTGACCCGTCGCGCCCAGGTCCACCGACACCGATTGCGCCGCGACCGGTCCCGCCGCCAGCAGCAGGACGGCGAGGAGCGCCGGCAGCAGCCGACTCACGACAGCCAGCCCACCACGGCGTCCTGGCCGCCGCCGGTCAGGATCAGCACCTCGCGCCCGTCCACGCGCACGAGGTGCAGCCGGCGGCGCGTGTCGATCGCCGTGCTTTCCTGCAGGGCCAGCCGGCGCCCGGCCGCGCCGGGGGCGAGCCCCGCCGCCCGGGCGCCGCGCGCGAGCAGCCAGAGGGCGCCCAGCACGACCGCGAGGCCGGCGATGGACAGGAGCCAGGTGGAGGGACCCGGGTCGAAGCTGTTGGTCATGGGCGCGGCCTTTTTGCCAGCGAGGGTTCGGGGAAAGGGTTCGGTTCAGGGCGGGGCGAAGCGCGCTTCCAGCCCGCGCACCGCGGCCAGCAGCGCGGCCAGCTCGCCGCGCAGGGCCCGGCCATCGGCCGGCGGCAGCACGGCGGCCGCGACGCACACGGCGGTCACGTCCCGGTCCAGCCCGCTCAGGTCCACGTGCCGCCCGGCGGCCACCAGGGCGGTGGCGACCGACAGGGTGCCGTGCAGGGACCGGATGGAAGCCGCGACGGCATCCTGGGGCGCGATGGACATGGCGCCATCCTGCGCCCCCGGAAATTACCGCGAGGTTTCCGCGCCGGGTGCCGCCTTCTCAACCATCCCTTCACCCCTGCCGGCGCAGGGTGGCCGGCATGGACCTCCTGCGCCCGACCCCGAGCGGCAGCAGCCCGTCCCGCCTGGACCCCATGGCCCTGGCGGAAGAGCGGCTGCGCTGGTTGGACCGCCGCCAGGGCGTGCTGGCGGGCAACATCGCCAATGCCGACACGCCCGGCTACCGCCCGCGCGACCTGTCGCCCTTCGCGCAGGTGCTGGCGCAGCGCACCGCGCCGGCCCTGGCGCAAACGGCGGCCGGGCACCTGTCGCCCGCCGGCGGCAGCGGCGCGGCGCGGGCGCGGCCGGACCGCCGCGCCTCGGAAGTGGCGCCCGACGGCAACGCCGTGTCGATCGACGAGCAGGCGCTGAAGGTCGCCGACAACGAAACGGCGCACCAGCTCGCCACCGGGCTGCACCGGTCCTTCCTGAACATGTTCCGCACGGCGCTGGGCCGCGGCGGCTGAGTCTTAAAGGGAGCCGCATCCGATGGATCTCGACCGCGCCCTCCGCATCTCCGCTTCCGGCATGGCGGCGCAATCCACGCGGCTGCGCGTGGTGGCGGAAAACATCGCCAACCGCGACAGTACGGGCGGCACGCCCGGCGCCGATCCCTACCGGCGCAAGACGGTCAGCTTCCGCAACAGCCTCGACCGCGCCGCGGGGGTGGAAACCGTGCGCGTCAACCGCGTCGGCACCGCGGCGGGGGAGTTCCCGGAACGCTACGAGCCCTCGCACCCCGCGGCCGATGCGCGCGGCTACGTCCGCACGCCCAACGTCGACAGCATGGTGGAGATGATGGACATGCGCGAAGCGCAGCGTTCCTACAGCGCCAACCTCAGCGTGCTGGAAGCCACGCGCGGCATGCTCAGCCGCACCATCGAGGCGCTGCGCTGATGGTGCTTCCCATCGGCGGTGCCGGCGCGGCGCTGGCCGCTTATCGCGCGGCGGCGCAGCCCGGCGGTGCGGCGGGGGCCGAGGCCGCGGGCGATGCCGGCGGCTTCGGCACCGCGCTGCAGCGGGCGATCGAGGGCGCGGTGGAGATCGGCCACCAGGCCGATGCCGCCTCCACCCAGGCACTGACCGGGCAGGGCTCGGTGACGGACGTGGTGATGGCCGTGTCGCGCGCCGAGCTGGCGCTGCAAACGGCGGTGGCGGTGCGCGACAAGGTCGTGTCCGCCTACCAGGACGTGATGCGGATGCCGATCTAGCGCCCCACCGTCGCGGTTCGCGCGCCCCCTCGCGAAGGGGCGCGGCCGCGGTGATGGGTGCGCTCGCCCACCAGGATGGAGGGGAACGCGCGTGGATGGTGACGTGCTGGGGCTGGCCCTGCGCGAAGCGCTCTGGGTGGCGCTGCAGCTGGGCGGGCCGCTGCTGGTGGCCCTGCTGGCCGTGGGGCTGGTGGTGTCGGTGTTCCAGGCGCTGACGCAGGTGCAGGAAGCCTCGCTGGCCTTTCTGCCCAAGCTGGCGGTGCTGGGCGGCGGGCTGACGCTGCTGGGCCCCTTCATGGCCGGGGTGCTGCGCGCCTATGCCGCGGGGCTGTTCGACCACATGGTGGCGCTGGGCGGGGCGCCCTGATCCTCGCGTGACGGAAGCCGAATTCCTGACCGCGCTACCGGTGTTGGCCTTCCAGATCGTGCTGGTGTTCGCCCGCCTGGGGGCGGCGGTGATGCTGCTGCCGGGGCTCGGCGAGTCGGAGGCGCCCGCGCCGCTGCGCCTGGGCATCGGGCTGGCGACGGTGCTGCTGCTGCTGCCGGGGCTGTCCGCCAGCCTGCCCGCGGCGCCGGACAGCGTCCCCGGGACGGTGCGGCTGCTGGCGATCGAGGTGCTGGCGGGGCTGTGGATCGGCGGCCTGGCGCGGCTGGCGGCCATGACGCTGGCGGTGGCGCTGCAAACCGTGGCGGCGCTGATCGGGCTGGCCTCCGTGCTGGTGCCGGACGCGCAGATGGGCGCGCAGTCGGCGGCGCTGGGGCGCCTGGGCAGCCTGGCGGCGGCGGTGCTGGTGCTGTCCAGCGGGCTCTACGCCCTGCCGCTGCGGGCGCTGGCGGAAAGCTACGCCGTGCTGCCCGCCGGTGCCCCCTGGCCGGCCGGCGAGGCGGTGGAAGCCTGGGTGGCGGCGGGCTCCGCCCTGCTGGAGGTGGCGCTGCGCCTGGCCGGTCCCTTCGTGCTGGGGGCGGTGCTGGTGAACCTCGCCATGGGGCTGCTGGCGCGGGTGGCGCCGCAGGTGCAGGTGCAGATCGTGGCGGCGCCCGGGCAGATCCTGGCCGGGCTGGCGCTGCTGGCGCTGCTGGCGCCGCCGCTGCTGGGCACCTTCCTGGAAGCGCTGCGGGCCGCCTGGGCCGCCCTGCCGGGTCTGGGCTGAGCCGTGGCGGAGGGTGGCGGCGAGGCCGAGGACCGCACGGAAGCCCCGACCCCGCGGCGGCTGGAACGCGCGCGGGAAGAAGGCCAGGTCCCCCTGTCGCGCGAGGCGGTGGGCTTCGCCGTGCTGCTGCTGGGCGCCACGGGGGCGATGCTGGCCCTGCCCGGCGCCGGGCTGGAACTGATGCGCGCCCTGCGCGGGATGCTGGGCCGCGCGCACGAGCTGACGCCCCGCGAAGCCTGGGGCCTGGCCGGGCCGGCGCTGCTGGCGCTGCTGCCGGTGGCGGGGGCGGTGATCGCCGGGGCGGTGGCCTCCACGCTGCTGCAGACCGGCGGGATGTTCAGCAGCAAGGGGCTGGTGCCGCAGCTGTCGCGCCTGTCGCCGCTGACGGGGCTGAAGCGGATCCTGGGCGTGCAGGGTGCGGCGGAGCTGCTGCGCGCGCTGCTCAAGCTCGGCGTGGTGGCGGCGGCGCTGTGGTACGCGGTGGACGACCCGGCGCTGCTGCGGCGCGCCCTGCAGATGCCGGCCGGGGCGCTGCTGGAAAGCTGCGCCCGGCAGGCGGTGCGGCTGGTGACGGCGGTGCTGGCGGCGCTGGCGGCGATCGCGCTGGCCGACCTGGCCTGGGTGCGCTTCAGCCACCTGCGCAAGCTGCGCATGAGCCGCCACGACCTGAAGGAGGAGCACAAGGAGAGCGACGGCGACCCGCACGTCAAGGCGCGGCAGAAGCAGCTGCGGCAGCAGGCTTCGCGCCGGCGGATGATGGCGGCGGTGCCCAAGGCGGCGGTGGTGATCACCAACCCCACCCACTTCGCCGTGGCGCTGGCCTACGAATCCGGCGCCAGCGCGCCGCGCATCGTGGCCAAGGGCGCCGACGCCATGGCCGCCCGCATCCGCGAGGCGGCGCGCGACGCCGGCGTGCCGCTGGTGGCCAACCCGCCCCTGGCCCGCGCCCTGTTCCGGCTGGAGCTGGACACGGAAATCCCGCCCGAACACTACGCCGCCGTGGCGGAGATCATCGCCTTCGTGTGGCGCCGCCGCGGGGGGTGATGCCGTCGGGCCTGCGCTCCGGAGGAGTAGCAGCAAGCTGGGGGGAAGTATCCCCCCAGACCCCCTTCTATTTTCGGGAGTTTTTGGGGGTGCCTTTCAGGGCACCCCCAAAAACTCCCGAAAGGAGGGGGATCGGGGGGAGTTCACTCCCCCGGCCTTCCCTGCCACTCCGGGCCAGGGCCTCGGCTCCACGACGCGTCCGTCCCGCCCGGTCCCGGGCTGACGCCCGGGCATCCGGAAACGCCCCGATCACTCACGGCGGCGGCAGGGCCGGCAGCTGCCCGGCCTGCAGGCCGCGGGACACGGCGCCCGCCAGGTGCAGGTACCAGTCGGGCGCCGGGTCGCAGCCATCGGCGTCGCGGGTCACGAAGGTGGCGGGGCCGCCGCGCGGCACGTCGTTGGTGACGGGGATGATGGCGGTGCCCTCGTCCACCTCGTCGAACATGGCGGCGAACAGCATCCGGGCGCCGGCGCCCACCGCGTTGCGCGCCTGGTGCCAGTAGAAGGCGCCGCAGCGGCGGCGGATGCCGTTGGCCGGTGACGGCCGGCCGCGGGCGGCGGACAGGTTGCTCCAGGTGAAGCCGGGAAAGATCACCGGCATGTAGTCGCGGCCGAGGCGGCGGGCTTCCGCCAGGTCCGGCACGATGCGGTTGCGCAGAAAGGTGTCCGCGCCGGCATCGTCGACAAAGGCGCCGACGCTCCAGGGGCTGATGATGTCGAAGGAGCGGAACACCGCCCCCCAAGCGGGATCGGGGCGCGGGTTGCCGTCCAGCGTGCGCCAGTTTGCCTGAACGCCGCCCATCAGCGTCACCGGCCCGGCGGCGCGCAGCGCGTCGACCAGCGCCTGCCCGGCGGCAGGGTCGGGGGTGGCGCGGTTGAAGCTGCCGACGCCGAAGATCCCCAGCACGGGCCGCCCGCGGTGCCGCTGCCAGGCCGGGCCGTCCACCACGCCGGACGCGCGCAGCGCCCGCCAGTCCGCCACGACGTCGCCCACCCGGTCGGGCGCGAGGCCGCTGATGTCGTAGGTCACGAAGAAGCTGCGGCCATGCGCCGCGGCGGCCTCGGCCACCAGCGACAGCACGCGGTCGTTGGCGGCCTTGAAGGGCGGCCGCAGCCCGGTGGCGAAGCGCTGCAGCGCGGCGCCGTGGATGCCGTGCTGCGCCATCCAGCGGAAATGCGTGTCCACCGTGCCGCGCCGCTGGGAGGAAAAGACCCGCAGTGTCCGGCCGTCCGGCAGTTTGAGGGGCGTGTCGCAGAGCGCGTCCTCGGGCATCCCGGACACGTCGGGCAGCAGGTCCACGGTGGGGCGCAGCCCCAGGCCCGAGCCGCGGTCGAACCAGTGCACCCAGCCGCGGCCGCCGGGACCCTCGTCGCCGGGGCAGGCGAACCAGCCCTGGTAGCCGACGATCATGGTGCCATCGAGTCCCTCGGCCCGGGCGGCGGTGGCACCGGCCAGGATGGCCGCCACCACGGCGAGAAAGAGCAGGGCGTTGCGCATGATGGGCGCGAGCCTAGCATGGGCGGGCACGCCGGAGTCCTCCATGCGGGCGGCACCGGTCAACAAGGAGCTCGGGCGTTGCAGGCGCTTCTGGAATGGCTTTGGCGCCGCTCCGACCCCGGCGACTTCGCCGTGCTGTTCGAGGCGATGGGCGAACCGGCGGCGCTGCTGGATGCCGCCCACCGCGTGCGGCAGGCCAATCCGGCGCTGCGGGCGCTGCTGGGCCCGGCTTTCGCGCTGGCGGCCCCGGCCCCCGCGCTGCCGCTGCTGCCCGCGCCGCCCGCCGCCGCGCCGCTGCCGGCCGACCGGCTCTTCGCGGCGGCGGCGCGGCCGGCGATGCTGCGCTGGCTGGACGGCAGCGGCGTGACCCCCATCGAGGCGATGCTGGCCGCGCCGGGGGGCACCGAAGCGCCGCTGGTGTCCTGCCGCCTGCACCCGCTGCCGGGCGGGCACCGGCTGCTGCTGTTCGAGGACCTGTCCGAGCGCCGGCGCTTCCGCGCGCGGGCCGAGGAAGGCGAGCGGCTGCGGGTGGTGGGGCAGCTCGCGGGCGGCATCGCGCACGACTTCAACAACCTGCTGTCGGTGATCGTCGTCGCGGCCGAGGCGGTGCGCCAGCACGCCCCCGACACGGGGGAGGAACTGGACCCGCTGCTGGCCGCGGCCGACCGCGGCGCGGCGCTGGTGCGGCGGCTGCTGGCCCTGGCCGGGCGGCAGCACCTGGAACCCCGGGTGGTGGTGCTGGACGAGGCCCTGGCCGCCATGGAGCCCCTGCTGCGGCAGATGCTGGGGCACGGCATCCAGCTGGCGGTCGAGCCCGGCGTGCCCGGGCGGCGGGTGCGCGTGGACCCCGTGCAGCTCGACCAAGTGGTGCTGAACCTCGCGAGCAATGCGCGGCAGGCGATGGGCGGGCGGGGCCGGCTGAGCATCGGCACCGGCACGGTGGTGGCGCTGCGCGAGGAGCCCGGCCTGCCCGACCCGTTGCCGCCCGGCCGCTGGTCGGTGCTGACCGTGTCCGACACCGGCCCGGGCATCCCGCCCGAGCTGCTGCCGCGGATCTTCGAGCCCTTCTTCACCACGCGCACGGAGGAGGGCGGCACGGGGCTGGGCCTGGCCACGGTGCACGGCATCATCCGGCAGTCCGGCGGGGCGCTGCAGGTGTCCAGCAGGCTGGGCGAGGGCAGCAGCTTCCGCATCTTCCTGCCGCGCTACCAGGGCGAGGAAGCGGGCGCGGTGGCCACCACCCCCGAACAGCAGGCATCCACCGCCTCCGAACAGCCGGCGCCCGCCACCCCCGCGCCCGTGGCGGATGCCGTGCCCCGCGCCGGTGCCGCCGGGGGCGGCGTTGCCCCGGAGAACGGACCCGCCCTTGCCGCGGGGCCCGACGCCGCGGCGCCCGCGCCCCGGCCGCCGCAGGTGCTGCTGGTGGACGACGAGGCGCCGCTGCGCCGCCTCGCGGAACGCGCCCTGACCGCGCAGGGCATGCAGGTGCATGCGGCGGATGGCGGGGAGGACGCGCTGGACCTGCTGGCGGGCGGCTTCGTGCCCGACGTGCTGGTGTCGGACGTGGCGATGCCGGGCATGGACGGGCTGGCGCTGGCGCGGGCCGCGCGGGCCGCCCTGCCGGCGCTGCGGGTGGTGCTGGTCAGCGGCTATGCCGAGGCGGCGCTGGATGGCGGCGGTGTGGAACCGGGCACGCGATTCCTCGCCAAGCCCTATCGTCCCACCCAGCTGGCAGCACTGATCCGGGAGGTTCTCGCCTGAGCATTTTCCCGTTGTGTTCCGGCTTAGGAGTGAACATATAGCGAACAGAACGGTGGTCGCGAAGCGGACCCTTGGACGTGGCGGCGGGTCCTGAATGAGACTAGGCTCGCGCGCACCAGGGGTCGCAGGACGCTTCGAGGCCAAACACTCTCGGTTGCGGGTTTTCCGCCCCAGAACAGGGGCGATCAGGGGGCAGGATGGAAAAGAACAAGGCGCTCGACGCGGCTCTGAGCCAGATCGAGCGGGCCTTCGGCAAGGGCTCGGTGATGCGGCTCGGCGCCAAGCAGAGCATGGCCGACATCGAGGTGGTGCCGACCGGCTCCCTCGGCCTCGACCTCGCGCTGGGCATTGGCGGCCTGCCGAAGGGCCGGATCATCGAGATCTACGGGCCGGAATCCTCGGGCAAGACGACGCTGGCGCTGCACGCCATCGCCGAGGCGCAGAAGCGCGGCGGCACCTGCGCGTTTATCGACGCCGAGCACGCGCTCGATCCCGGTTACGCCAAGAAGCTGGGCGTCAACGTCGACGACCTGCTGATCTCGCAGCCCGATGCCGGCGAGCAGGCGCTGGAAATCGCCGACACGCTGGTGCGCTCCGGCGCCATCGACGTGCTGGTGATCGACAGCGTCGCTGCCCTGGTGCCGCGGGCCGAGCTGGAAGGCGAGATGGGCGACAGCCATGTCGGCCTGCACGCCCGCCTGATGTCCCAGGCGCTGCGCAAGCTGACCGGCTCCATCTCCCGCTCGAACTGCATGATGATCTTCCTCAACCAGATCCGGTTGAAGATCGGCGTCATGTTCGGCAACCCCGAGACCACGACCGGCGGCAACGCGCTGAAGTTCTACGCCTCGGTCCGCATGGAGATCCGCCGCATCGGGCAGATCAAGGACCGCGACGAGGTGGTGGGCAACCAGACCCGCGTGAAGGTGGTGAAGAACAAGATGGCCCCGCCCTTCCGGCAGGTCGAGTTCGACATCCTCTACGGCGAAGGCATCTCCAAGGTCGGCGAACTGATCGACCTCGGCGTCAAGGCCGGCGTGGTGGAGAAGTCGGGCGCCTGGTTCTCCGCCGATAGCCAGCGGATCGGCCAGGGGCGCGAGAACGCCAAGCAGTTCCTGCGCGACCATCCCGAGATGGCCGACAGCATCGAGAAGCGCATCCGCGACCAGTCCAGCGCGGTGGCCGACACCATGATGACGGCGCCCGAGCCCGAGGACGCCACCGCCGCCGCGGAGTGATCCCCGGCCGCGGCAATACCGCGGGCAGATGAATGGAAAGGGCCGTGCCGCGAGGCGCGGCCCTTTTCGCGTTCCAGGGCCGGTTGCCCTGCGGGACCCCCCACCTCATCGCCGAGCCGGGGAAGGCATCCCCCCCGTGTCTCCCTCGATTCTCGGGAGTTTTCCGGTGTGCCCGTGTCCAGGGGCGCTCTCCTGAACTCCCGAAAAAAGGAGGGGGTCCGGGGGAGTTCACTCCCCTGGCCCTCGCCATGCCGCGGTGTCGGGCGGCGTTTCCCCTCAGCGCGGGAAACGCAGATCCAGCCCCAGCTCGCGCCAGCGCGCCTCGATGGCGTCGAGGTCAATGAAGCCGGAGGGGGCGGCCTTGCGCGGCGCGCGGTCCAGGAACGGCGCCCGGTCGCGGCGCCAGATGCCCAGCAGCCGGCGCAGCTCGGCCAGCGGCTCGGGATGGTCGTCGACGCGCAGGTCGAGGTCGGGGAAGTCCTCCGCGCCCACCATCACCAGCGCCGCGGATTGCCGGCCGCGCCGGTCGCCGCCCGCGGCCTCCCCGGCATCGAGGGCCGCCAGCAGCCGCTCGGGCAAGGGCAGCGCCGTCCCGGCGGTGAAGGCGGCCAGCGTGCCCGCCAGCACCTCGCCGCCCGCCAGCATGTTGCCGGCCAGCGACACGTCCGGGGGAACCGCGGCGCCGGACAGGTCGCCGGCCCAGTCCACGCACTGGCTGCCGGTCCAGGCCGCGCCGCGCCCATGCCGGTCCAGTGCGTGCACCTGCCGGATGTGGCGGCCGGCGTCGCCGGCCAGAGCGCCCTCGATGGCGGCGCCCGGCGGCAGGCCGCGCGCCATGCCGTCCAGGATGGCGGGGCCGAGATAGCGGTTGGTGAAGGACTGGGTGGACACCGCCCCGACCCCCGCGCGCAGGAAGGGGCAGGACGCCCCTACGGCAAAGGCGCAGGTGGTGACGGCCACGGCAAAGGCGCCAGTGGCGGGGTCGCGGGCGAGGATGGACCAGGTCATGCGCGGCCTCGGTGCTGGGAAAACCGCAGGGTAGTGCGGATCGCCGGCGCGAACAGCGGCCCCGGGACCGCGAATCCGCCCCGCCTCGGCGCGGCCGCTGCCGGGGGCGGAACGCCGGGTGGCGGCCCATCCCGTGCCGAAAGGGCGGGCGACGGGCGGAAACCGGTGTCGGCGGAACGAAATCACCCCGGATCAGGCCCGGAAGCGTGACGACCCCTTTGCTCGGGCGCGAGGTTCGGGGCAGTTTCACAACTCAGGGGCATTGAACGCCGTCCGGAGGCTGGCAGAGGTCATGGCGATCGACACGACGGATCAGGTCCGGGGCGGAGACGGGGAACGATCCTCCCTGCCGGCCGTCGCGCCGGAGGTGCCGGACAACGCGATCGTCCGGCCTCCCCGCCCGGCCTACAAGCAGGAGGAAGGCGCCCCGGACAAGGCGTCGGAATGGTGGGCCATCCTGCGCGCCCTGCTCTACGCCGCGGTGATCATCGCCGTGCTGGCGGTGCTGCTGACCCTGTGGCGCGCGCGCTGAGAGCCCAGGGCGGGCCGCGCGGATCCCGGCCGGGGCGGCGAAGCGCCCGGGAGGCTGACGGACCCGGCCCAGGCCGGATATGTCAGAAATGGCGGAATCTGTCACATCGCGCGCCGTGCTTGACCGCCAACCTCCTGTTGTTGTAGGATTATTTTCTGAAAGCCGCCCTGCCGCGACCACTCGCGGTAAGGAAGTCAAGGAAGTAAGGCGAACCGCCGCGCCGGAACGGCGCCCGCCCGGACCTGCCGGAACCTCCCCGGTCTGCGCCGAGGCGGCCAGGCGCCGAATGGCTTGGCACGCGACCCCCGCCGCCGCTATTCCTGCCGCCATGCGCCGACGTGACCTTTGCCTGGCTGCTCTCGGGGCCGCCAGCCCGCTGCCTCTCGCGGCGCAGGGGCCCGGGGAGCCCGCCGCGCTGCCGGCCATGCTCCGGCTGGCCGCACGGCTGCGGCGGCTGGAGGAGGACGGGCTGGACCCCGCCGCCTATGCCGTGCCGCCCGATGCGATGGCCGCCGGCGACCCGCGCGGCTTCACCAACGGTGTCCAGCGTGCCGCCTCCGCCGCTCTGAGCGACCTCCTGCTGGGCCGGCTGCGGGTGCCGGCCAACCGCATGGATATCCTGCGCGACCCCGCCGCCCTGCCCATGCCACGCTGGCAGCTGGACCTGCTCGGCGCCGCCGAGCCCGCCCGGGTGATCGACCGCGCCGCGCTGTCGGCCGAGGACGCCGCCCCCCTGAAGGCCGAACTGGCCCGCGCCCGCGCCCTGGTGGCCGCGGGGGGCTGGGGCCGCATCCCCGCCGGCGGCACGATCGAGCCCGGCAGCAGCGACCCCGCCCGGGTGCCGGCCCTGCGCGCCCGCCTGGCCGCCGAGGACGCGGAACTGGCCGCCGTCCCGGATAGCGGCGAACTCTACGACGAGCCGCTGCTGGACGCGGTGAAGCGCTGGCAGGCCGCCAACGGGCTGGAGGTGGACGGCCGCGTCGGCGCCATCAGCCAGGCGCAGCTCAACCGTCCCGCCACCGCGCGGGTGGACCAGCTGCGGGTGGCGCTGGACATGCGCCGCGCCGCAGCCCCCGTGCCGACGGAACGGCGCATCGAGGTCAACATCCCCGACTTCCTGCTGACCGTGCTGGACGGCCGGCGCAGCCTGCTGCGGATGAACGTGGTGGTGGGCCGCCCCAGCCGCGCCACCCCCCTGCTGCGGGTGCGGATGACCACCGTGCAGTTCAACCCGCCCTGGGGCGTGCCCGAGCGCAACGCGCGCGAGGACCTGCTGCCGAAGTTCCGCCGCGACCCCGCGGGCATGCGTAACAAGGGATTCCACCTCTACACGGTGGTCGGCGGGGAGCGGATCGAGGTAGACCCCACGACGGTGGACTGGAGCAGCATCCGCCCAGACCGTTTTCCCTACCTCGTCCGCCAGGATGCGGGCGACGAGAGTGCCCTCGGCCGGCTGAAGTTCATCATGCCCAACAACGACGACATCTACCTGCACGACACGCCGGACCGGGGCCTGTTCAACCGACCCGACCGGGCCTTCTCGTCGGGCTGCATTCGCCTGGAGCGACCTATGGAACTGCTGGACATCGCCCTGGATGGCATGGGCTGGGACCGCGCCCGCATCCAACGCAGCTTCGACAGCCGCCAGACCAGCGCGCTACCCCTCAAACGCACGCTGCCCGTACGGCTGCACTACACCACGGCGGTGGTGGAAGGCGGCCGCGTCCGGCTGCGCCCGGATATCTACGGCCTCGACGCGGCCTATGCGCGCGAGATGGACCGCACCGCCGCCCGGGTGGCCGCGCGGTGAGCCGCCGTCCGCACCAGGACTGCCCGTGCTGCGCGCCGGGCGCCCTCAACCGTCGCGAGGTGATTCGCGCCTCGCTGGGTCTCGGCCTGGCCTGCACCGGGCTGGCCGCCGCCCCCGCCCTGGCAGTGTCCGGCCCGCCGCGCCGCATCAGCGTCAAGCGCGCTTATACCGAGGACGCCTTCAGCGGCGTCTACTGGGAGGACGGCCGCTACCGCCGCGAAGCGCTGCAATCCCTGGACTGGGTGTTCCGCGACCTGTCGGCCGAGGAGGTGACGCCGATGGACCCGCGCCTCTTCGACGTGCTGCACGAGGTGTCGCAGCGCCTGGACACCACCGAAGCCTTCCAGGTGATCAGCGGCTACCGCGCGCCGGAGCGCAACGGCGCCATGGCCGCGCGCTCCCGCCGGGTGTCCACCGTGTCGCTGCACATGTCCGGCATGGCCGCGGATTCCCGCCTGCCCGGGCGCGATTCCTACGGCATGGCGCGGCTGGCGGCGGAGATGGGGCTGGGCGGCGTCGGCCTGTACCGCCGCGACGGCTTCGTGCACCTGGACTGCGGCCAGCCGCGGCGCTGGTAGGGGCGCCGGGCCGGCGGCGCGGGCGCGCCCATGCCGCCGGCCTCCCCCGAAGGCCTGCCCGGCCGGCTGGCCGAGCCGGCCCGGGCGCTGGCCTGGGATGATTTCCGGCTGATCAACGCGGTGGCGGAAACCCGCAACCTGCCCGCCGCCGCGCTGCGGCTGGGGATCAACCATTCCACCGTGTTCCGCCGCCTCCGGCAGATCGAGGCGCTGCTGGGCCTCGCCCTGTTCGAGCGGCATCGCAGCGGCTACGCCCTGACCGCCGCGGGCGAGGAGGTGGCCGCCCTGGCCGCGCGGGTGGACGGCGACATCACCGCCGTGACCCGCCGCCTGGCCGGGCAGGCGCCCGCGCCGGCGGGCGAGCTGCGAGTGGCCACCAGCGACAGCCTGCTGTGCCACCTGCTGTTCCCGATGCTGGCGCGCTTCCGGGCGCAGTATCCCGGCATTCGGCTGGACGTGGTGGTGGGCAACGCGGCACTGAACCTGTCCCGGCGCGACGCCGACGTGGCGATCCGCGCCACCGACGCACCGCCGGACACGCTGGTGGGCCGCCGCGCCGCCCGCATTGCCTGGGCGCTCTACGGCCGCGCGGCGGACTTGCCCGAGGACGCGACGCCGCAGGACCACGCCGCCACCGCCAGCTGGGTGTCGCTGGGCGACGAACTCGGCGGGCTGAAGGTGGTGCGCTTCCTGGCCCGCCACGTTGCGCCGGAGCGCGTGGTGCTCAGGGCCAACACCGTGCTGGGACTGGCGGGCGCGGTGGAAGCCGGGATCGGGGTGGCACACCTGCCCTGCTTCCTGGGCGACGCGCGGCCGGCGCTGCGTCGCCTCTCGCCGCCCGAGCCCGACTTCGCCGCCGAACTCTGGCTGCTGACGCATCCCGACCTGCGCCACGCGCCGCGGGTGCGCGCGCTGCTGGACTTCCTGGCGGCGGAGATCGCCGCGCAGCGGTCGCTGCTGGAGGGCGGTGCCTCGGCGTGATGCGGTGGAGCACGACAAGCCGGGGGGAAGTATCCCCCCGGACCCCCTTCTATTTTCGGGAGTTTGGGGGTGCGCCCGTTGCCAAGGCGCTCTTTAACTCCCGAAAGAAGGAGGGGGGCTGGGGGAGTTCACTCCCCCGGCCTTCATCAGCCTGGCGGCATCAGGCCGGGATGGGGCTTTCCAGCACCGCCGCCACCGCGTCGTCCACCGTTTCCAGCCACACGAAGCGCAGTTTGTCGCGCGCGCTGGCGGGGATGTCGTCGAAGTCGCGGCGGTTGCGCGCGGGCAGCATCACCGTGGTGATCCCGGCGCGCGCCGCGGCCACCACCTTCTCGCGGATGCCGCCCACCGGCAGCACCAGCCCGCGCAGGCTGATCTCGCCGGTCATCGCCACCGCCGGATCCACGGCGCGGCCGAGCATCAGCGACGACAGCGACAGGAACATCGCTACCCCCGCGGAAGGCCCGTCCTTGGGCGTGGCGCCGGCGGGGACGTGGACGTGGATGTCGCTGCGCTCGAACAGCGCCGGGTCGATGCCCAGCGCTTCCGCGCGCCCCTTCACCAGGCTCAGCGCCGCCTGCGCGCTCTCCTTCATCACGTCGCCCAGCTGGCCGGTCAGGATCAGCCGGCCGCCGCCGGGAACGCGCGTGCTTTCCACGAACAGGATGCTGCCGCCCACCGGCGTCCAGGCCAGGCCGGTCACCACGCCCGGCAGGGCGGTGCGGCCGGCGACCTCCGGGTCGAAGCGCCCCGGGCCGAGGATGGACTGCAGGTCCGCGGCGTGGACGTGGATCGGGCCGGGCTCGCCTTCGGCCACGCGCATGGCGACGTAGCGCAGCACCGCGCCCACCTCGCGCTCCAGGCTGCGCACCCCGGCTTCGCGCGTGTAGTCCTCCGTGAGGGCGGCGAGGGCGTCGTCCTCCAGCACCGCCTGCGCCTCCGTCAGCCCGTTCTGCTTCAGCTGCCGCGGCACGAGGTAGCGGCGGGCGATGGCCTGCTTCTCCTCGGCCGTGTAGCCGGACAGCTGCACCACCTCCATGCGGTCGCGCAGCGGCCCGGGGATGGTGTCGAGCTGGTTGGCCGTGGCGATGAACAGCACGCGGCTGAGGTCGAAGGGCACGCCGAGATAAGCGTCGCGGAAGGTGCCGTTCTGCTCGGGGTCCAGCACTTCCAGCATGGCGGAGGCCGGGTCGCCCTGGAAGCCGCCGCTGCCGAGCTTGTCGATCTCGTCCAGCATCATCACGCAGTCCCGCGCGCCGGCGCGGCGCAGGCCCTGGATGATGTTGCCGGGCAGGGCGCCGACATAGGTGCGGCGGTGGCCGCGGATCTCCGCCTCGTCGTGCACGCCGCCCAGGCTGACGCGCACGAAGGGGCGGCCCAGCGCGTGGGCAATGGACTGGCCCAGCGAGGTCTTGCCGACGCCGGGCGGGCCCACGAAGCACAGGATCGGGCCGCGGCCGCCGGGGTTCAGCTTGCGCACCGCCAGGAATTCCAGGATGCGGCGCTTGATCTTCTCCAGCCCGTGGTGCTCCTCGTCGAGGATGCGGCGGGCTTCGGGGATGCTGATCGGCGCTTCCTCGCTCAGCTTCCAGGGCAGTTCCGTCAGCCATTCCAGGTAGGTGCGGACCATGCCGGATTCCGGGCCGCCTTCGGGCATGCGCTCCAGCCGCTTCAGCTCGCGCCGTGCCTGCTTCTCGACCTCCTCGGGCAGCCCGGCATCGTCCAGCGCCTGGCGGAGGTCGTCGAAGTCGGGGCTGCGGTCCTCGTTCTCGCCCAGCTCCTTCTGGATGGTCTTCAGCTGCTCGCGCAGCAGGAACTCCCGCTGCCGGCCTTCCATCGTCTCGCGCGTCTGCCGGCCGATATCGGCGGACAGGCGCAGCACCTGCAGCCGGTAGGCCAGCTGCCACAGCACGCGGTCCAGCCGGGCGCGCAGGGCGGTGGTTTCCAGGATCTCCTGCTTCTGCGCGGCGGTGATGTCCATCAGCCCCGCCACCATGTCGGCCAGCAGGCCGGGCTGGTCGATGGACTGGATGGAGCTCAGCAGTTCCGGCGGCGCCTGGCCGATCAGCCGCAGCGCTTCCGTGGCCTGTTCGCGCAGCTGGTGCAGCCGGGCGTCCAGCTCGGCATTGCCGGGGGCCTCGGGCTCCTCCAGCCGCTCGATCCGCACGGTGGCGAAGGGCTCGGCGGCGATGCGGTCCAGCAGGCGCACGCGGCCGACGCCCTGCACGATGGCGGTGTGGGTCTTGCCGTCGGGCGCGGTGACGTAGCGCAGCAGCCGCGCCTCGGTGCCGATCGGGTGCAGCTCGCCGATGTCGGGGACCTCGGTGGCGGCGTCGCGCTGCAGCACCACGACGACGTGGCGGCCCTGGCGGGCGGCCTCCTGCAGCCCGGCCGTGCTGGCGGCGCGGCCGGCGGTGATGGGCAGCACCATGCCGGGAAACAGCACGGTGTCGCGCACGGGCACCAGGATCAGTTCGTCCGCCGGGGCGGTGGGGGTCTGGGCGTCCATCTGTGCGTCCCTCAGCCGAGCTTCCGCAGCACCACGGTCAGGCAGCCGTCCGACAGGTCGCGGCGGACCAGGTCGTAGGTGCCGGCGGGCAGCGGCACGCGCCGTTCGAAGCGGCCGTGCGGCAATTCCATGCGGTGGATGCGGGCGTTGTGCAGGGCGGCGGGCAGGCGGCGGATGCCGATGATCGCCAGCTCGCCGCCGCCGATCACCAGTTCCACCTCGCTGACGCGCACGCCGGGCAGGGCGGCGATCAGCACCAATTCGTCGTGCGTTTCCAGCAGGTCCACCGGCGGCTCCCAGCCGGCCGGTGCCGGCTCGAAGAAGCCGCGGTGCATGCGTTCGGCCCGGGCGAGTGCGGCCAGGGCATCGGCCCATAACAGGCCCGTGGCGGTTCGTTGCATGGCGGGGTCTCTCGAAGCGTCGCGCCGCCATGTCGGGATCACGCCCCGGCGAGCCGAAACACAATTCCGTGCCGGCTTCTACGCCGCCTGCATGGCAGGTCGCACGTGCCCGGCCTTGTGTCGGCGTGCGGCCTTCACCAGCGGGTGATCGTTAGGCCAGGTCGTGTGCGGAGCGTGTCACGGCGTGGTCGTGCCGTCGGGGTTCTGTGCTGGCCGGATGAGAAACGTAAGCCGGGGGGAAGTATCCCCCCCGGAACCCCCTTCTATTTTCGGGAGTTTCGGGTGCACCCGTGGCCGCCGGGTACTTTTGAGCCTGAAAAAAGGAGGGGGACCGGGGGAGTTCACTCCCCCGGCCTTTCCTTCCCTCCGCCCGCCGCGATCAGCTGCGGCCGTGCAGCTCCGGCTGGTCCTGCACCTTGGCGCGCAGGTTCAGCGAGGCCGGACCGCGCGCAATGGCCAGGGACAGCTCGCCGCCGGGGCGGTGATCCGCCACCAGCCGCGCCAGGGTGCGGGCGTCGCGCACGGGCTGGCCGTCCACGGCGGTGATTACGTCGCCCGGGCGTAGGCCGGCCTTGGCGGCGGGGCCGTCATGCAGCACGCCCGCCACCAGGGCGCCGTTGCGCGGGCCTTCGGCCAGGGTCTCGGTCTGCACGCCCAGCCAGCCACGCGCCACGCGCCCGTCGGAGCGCAGCGAGGCCACCACGCGCGAGGCGAGGTCGGCCGGCACCGCGAAGCCGATGCCGGCGCTGGCGCCGGAGGGCGACAGGATGGCGGTGTTCACCCCCACCACGCGGCCCTGCGTGTCGAACAGCGGCCCGCCGGAGTTGCCGGGGTTGATCGGCGCGTCGGTCTGCAGGAACTGATCGTAGGGACCGGCGCCGATGTCGCGGCCGTGGGCGGAGATGATGCCGGCCGTCACGCTGGGGCCGAGGCCGAAGGGATTGCCCACCGCCAGCACCCAGTCGCCCACCCGCGGCGCCGCGCCGTCGGCGAAGCTCACGGCGGGCAGCGGCTTGTCGGTGGCGACCTGGAGCAGGGCGAGGTCGGTGCGCTCGTCGCTGCCCACCACGCGGGCCGGCAGCTCGGTGCCGTCGGCCAGGCTGACCACGATCTTCTCGGCGCGGCCGGCGACGTGGAAGTTGGTCACCACCAGCCCAGAGGGGTCCACGATGAAGCCGGAGCCCTGGCCCATCACCCGGCGCTGCTGAGTGGCGCGGCCGGCCGGGGCGTCGTCGCCGTCCTCCGGCCCGGCCATGCCGACCACGGCGATCTTGACCACCGCGGGGGAGACGCGCTCCACGAGGTCGGCGAAGCCGCCGGGCTGCGCCGCCACCGCCGCGATCGGCGCGGCCTCGGCGTGGTGCAGCGCGGGCAGGGCGGACACGCCGCCCAGGGCGGTCGCGGCGAGCAGGGCCGCGGCCAGGGTGTTTCTCGCACGCGGTGCGAACATCGGGAGGCCTCCAAGGTGCATCGGCCGGGTCGGCCGTGTAACAGGGAGGTGGAAGGCGCCGAGTAACGCTTCGACCCGCGTTTCTCTTAAGCCTGCTTCATCACCGATTACGGACGCGAAACATCGGCGGCGCGGCGGATCGGGTTGTCCAGCCACAGGCCGGCACGGCGGAAGCTCAGCGACAGGCTCAGCGCGGCACCCATGGCGGCGTAGGCGGTGTGCGGCGGCGCCAGGCGAAGGAAGGCGGCCAGGGCTTCGCGGCGCGGGCCGCGCTGCGCCAGGGCGGTGGCCAGCAGCAGTGCCGGTTCCGCCCCCACCAGCCGCGGGCAGAGCGGGCAGCCCAGCGCCGCCGGCGTCACGGCCGAGAGCAGCAGCGTGTCCAGCGCCACCGCCGCGCTTCCCAGCCCGGCCGTGGCCAGGGGCAGGGCGGCGGCATGCTGCGAGGGCCAGCCCTGCCGGCGGGCGGCGGCCCAGGCGCGCATGGCGTCCAGCAGCAGCGCCTCGGGCGCGGGTAGGTCCTCCGGCGCGGCGTCGGTCCAGGGCCAGGCGGGCAGTCCGTGGGTGGCCATGCGGCTCGCTCCTGCGGGGTGGAGTCGCAGGTTGTCGCAAATGAGAACCGTTCGCAAGTTCTACGATCAGTGAAAGTCGCGCGATCGTGGCAGGCGCGGGGCGTCGCTCGGGGGACCGGGGCTACGCCGGGCCGGAACCGGGCGCGCCACCTCGTCGGCGCGGGCGAGCTGGCGCGTCCAGGGCCGGGCATCGCCCAGCAGGTGCAAACCGTCCAGCAGGTCCGAGCGGTCCAGCAGCCGCTGCACCACGAGGTGCAGGATGGGGATGGCGGTGCGCTCGTGCCGGTCCTCGCGCTCCAGCCGGCCTTCCGCGATCACCAGCCGGGCGCCGACCACGGCGGCGCGGTGGCCGCTCACCACGGACGGGTAGAGCACGAGGTTGGCCACTCCGTGCTCGTCCTCCACGGTGAAGAACACCACGCCCTTGGAGGAGCCGGGCCGCTGCCGCACCAGCACCAGCCCGGGCAGCCGCAGCCGGGCACCGCGCCGCGCCGCGGCCAGGACGCGGGTGTCGGCCAGCCCCAGCGCGTCCAGCTGCGGCCGCAGCAGCGCCAGTGGGTGGTCGCGCAGCGTCAGCCCGGTGGCGCCGTAGTCCAACACCGTGCGCTCGCCGGCGGTGACGGCGGGCAGGCTGGGCCGCGCCTCGGCCGCGGCGAAGAGGGGCAGGTCGCCGGGGCCGGGGGTGCGTTCCACGGCCTGCGCGTCCCACAGTGCTTCCCGCCCCTCGCGGCCGAGGCCGCGGAAGGCGTCGGCCCGGGCCAGCGCCGCCACCGCGTCGCGCGGCAATCCGGTGCGGCGCAGCAGGTCTGGCAGGTCGGCGAAGGGGCGCGCGGCTACCAGCGCGTCGGCTTCGGCGGCGGCAAGGCCCTGCACCAGCCGCAGCCCCAGCCGCAACGCCAGGCCGCCGGTGCTGTCGGGATCGGGCTCCAACGTGCAGTCCCAGTCGCTGCGCGTCACCTCCACGGGACGGACGCGCACGCCGTGCTCGCGCGCGTCGCGCACGAGCTGGGCGGGGGCGTAGAAGCCCATCGGCTGGCTGTTCAGCAGCGCTGCGGCGAAGACCGCGGGGTGGTGGCACTTGATCCAGGCGGACACGTAGACGAGCTGCGCGAAGGAGGCGGCGTGGCTCTCGGGAAAGCCGTAGGAGCCGAAGCCCTCGATCTGGCGGAAGCAGCGCTCGGCGAAATCCTGTTCGTAGCCGTTGCGCACCATGCCGGCGATGAGCTCGTCGCGGAATTTCGGAATGTCGCCGCCCCCCTTGAAGGTGCCCATGGCGCGGCGCAGCAGGTCCGACTTGGCGGGCGAGAAGCCGGCCGCGACCTGGGCGATGCGCATGGCCTGTTCCTGGAACAGCGGCACGCCCCAGGTCTTTTCCAGCACTTCCCGTAACTCAGGTTTTGGGTATTCCGTCGCTTCCTCGCCGCTGCGGCGGCGCAGGTAGGGATGCACCATGTCGCCCTGGATCGGGCCGGGACGCACGATCGCGACCTCCACCACGAGGTCGTAGAATACGCGCGGGCGCAGGCGGGGCAGCATGTTCATCTGCGCCCGGCTCTCGACCTGGAACACGCCCACCGTGTCGGCGCGCGACAGCATCGCGTAGGTCTTCTCGCAGTCCTGCGGCACGGATTGCAGCGAGTGGCGCTCGCCGCCGTGGCGGACGATGAGGTCGAGGGCGCGGCGGACGCAACTGAGCATCCCCAGCCCCAGTACGTCGACCTTGAGGATGCGCAGGACCTCGATATCGTCCTTGTCCCATTCCACCGTGGTACGGTCGGCCATGGCGGCGCTGGTGACCACGGCCAGCTCGGTCAGCGGGCCCTGGGTGATGATGAAGCCGCCGACATGGGTGGACAGGTGGCGCGGGAAGCCTTCCAGTTCCGCGGCCAGCGTGATGGCCATGCCCAGCCGCGGTTCCGCTTCCAGGTCCAGCCCTGCCTCGCGCGCGAGGTCGGCCAGCTCGGCGTGGCCGGGACCCCAGGAGCCCTTGGCGAGGCGCGCGGTGATGTCCTCGCCCAGGCCCAGCGCCTTGCCGGCCTCGCGGATGGCGGAGCGCGTGCGGTAGCGGATCAGCGTGGCGGCCAGCGCGGCGCGGTGGCGGCCGTAGCGCGCGTAGAGGTGCTGGATCACCTCCTCGCGCCGCTCGTGCTCGAAATCCACATCGATGTCGGGCGGCTCGTCACGTTCGATCGACAGGAAGCGCTCGAACAGCAGCTGGTGCTTGTCGGGGGCGACGGAGGTGATGCCCAGCACGTAGCAGACGGCGGAGTTCGCCGCCGAGCCGCGGCCCTGGCACAGGATGTCCTTTGATCGCGCGAAACGGACGATCTCGTGCACCGTCAGGAAGTAGGGCGCGTAGGCCTTGTGCGCGATCAGCCACAATTCTTCTGCCAGCTGCTTCGCCACGGCGGGTGGCGTTCCGTCCGGCCAGCGCTCGCGTTCCGCTTCCCGCACCCGGCGTTCCAGCGCGGCCTGCGCGGACAAGCCGGGCTCCAGGATCTCCTCCGGGTACTCGTAGCGCAGCTCGCGCAGGGAAAAGGTGCAGGCATCGAGCACGCGCAGGGTGTTGGACACCGCCTCCGGCCAGCGCGCGAAGAGGCGTGCCATCTCTGCCGGGGGCTTCAGGTGCGCCTCGGCGTTGGGGGCGGCCGCGTAGCCCAGCCGGTCCAGCGTGACGCCGAGGCGGATGGCCGAAACGAGGTCGGCCAGCCGGCGACGCTCTGGCACGTGGAAGCGCACGCCGCCGGCGGCGAGCAGCGGCGCGCCCAGCCGCGCCAGCGCGTCCAGCCGCTTGGCGTCGTCGCCGGCGTAGCGGTGGATGGCGGCGCAGAAGGCCGGCAGCGGGGCGCGGCGGCGCAGCGCCTGCGCGTCGCGGTGCAGGCGCTCGGCGAAGCTGGCGCCGGGGAGGTCGGGTGGGATCAGCGCCAGCACCCAGCCTTCCGCCGCGTCCAGCAGGTCCTCCCGCGTCAGCCGGCACTGACCTTTGGGCGCGTTCATGCGGCCGTGGCTGAGCAGCCGGGTGAGGCGGCCATAGGCGGCGCGGTCTGCGGGCCAGGCCAGGTATTCCTGGCCATCCTCCAGCGCGAGGCGACAGCCGACCACGTAGCGCAGGACGGTGTCCTCCGCCGCCGCCATGCCGCGCACCACGCCGGCGAGGGAGTTGCGGTCGGCGATGCCGAAGGCGGCGTGGTCCAGCGCCTTGGCGGTGTCGGCCAGCTCATGCGGATGGGAGGCGCCTTCCAGGAAGGTGAAGTTGGAAAGGGCGCCGAGTTCCGCGTAGCCGGTCATCCGGGTGACACGCTCGGTCGGCCCTCGATCCGGGCGGTCGGCCCGTGGTCCCGGGAGGGGAAGAAGGAATTCTCCCCCTCCCGGACCCTCCCCCTCATCTTCTTTCGGGAGTGCTGCCGCGGGTTGGGCTGCGACGTCGGTCGCGCCGGAGGGCCATGCCCTCCGGCGATTGCCGCGTCAGCCCGTGCGGACAGCATGAATGTTTTCTGAGTCCCGCGGCGCCCGACGTTTCCAACCAGATCCGGCAGCTCCCGAAAAAAGATGAGGGTGGGTCCGGGAGGGAGAATTCCTTCTCCCTCCCGGGAGTCACGGGCACTGCCGCCGAAGGTCACGCCAGGAAGCCGTGCAGGAACCAGCGCGGCGGGGTCGAATGCCCGACACGGCAGACCCAGAGCCGCTCGCCGCTTTCCACCTCCAGCCGGTAATAGTCGCGCGCGGCGCGGTTCGGGGCGTCGCGCCACCATTCCGGCAGCACGCGTTCCGGTCCCTCGGCGCGGCGGACGCGGAAGCTGCGGTTGCGCCAGCGCAGCAGCATGGGCGGGTCGTCGGGCAGCAGCGCCACCACCTCCACCGGCTCGGGACGCAGCAGCAGCCGCACCGGGCGCGGGCGAGCCAGCCAGTGCTCGGGGGTGGCGGTATCCTCGGACAAGGGCGGGGCGCGGGTCGCCGCGCGTTCCGGCAGGTGCGAGGCCTGCGGCGCCAGGCGCCACACGGACAGCCGCAGCGCCAGCCGGTCCAGCAGCTGCGACAGCGCAGCGCGGTTCGAGGCCCCGGCGGCGTCGCTGCCGGCGAAGCCATCCTGCGCGGCGTCCAGCGGTTCGGTGAGCTCGGCGTGCAGGGACAGGCGGTCGAAGCCGAAGCCGGGGGCCAGCTCCTCCAATCGGTCGCGGAACAGGCGGGCGAGATGCGGGGGGCTGCGCATCGGCAGGGTGGTGCCCACCGTGATCTCCTGCACCGCGGCGTCCACGCCGTGGGCGCGCAGCAGCAGGCGGCGGGCACCGCGCCCGGCTTCCGATAGCTGCACGCAGAGATCGTCCAGCAACAGGGCGAATACGGCGTCCACCGCTTCGCGCGTCACGATCGGCTCGGCCAGGTCGCGGGCGGCGAGGAACTCCGCCGGTGGGCGCAGCGGCAGGATCGGACGCGTGCGCTGCCCGGCCACCCCGTCCAGCAGCGCCAGCAGTTCCGGCCCGAAGCGACGCGCCAGCGGCCTGCGCGGCTGCGCCCGCAGGTCGCCCACATGCCACAGGCCCAGGCGGTACAGGGCCGTCCGCAGCGACACTTCCAGCGGCAGGGCGGACAGGGGCAGGGGGGCGGTGGCGGCCGCCTCGGCGCCGGGCGCCACCAGGGCGGACCGGCCGGCGCGCGCCAGGGCCAGGGCCGCATCCGGCGTGCCCGCCACGGCGCCCGTCACCGCGAGGCCGCGCCGCCCCAGCCGCGCCACGGCGTCGTCGCGCAGCGCGGCGATGCCGCTCCAGCCCGCGTCGCAGCCGGTGATGTCGAGCAGCAGCGCGTCCGGGGCGTCGATCCCGGCCAGCGGCGTGTAGCGCAGCGCCCAGAGGCCGAGGCGGTGCAGCAGGTCGCGCACGGCGTCCGGCGCCTCGGGCTCGGCGCGCAGGCCGGGGCAGATCGCCTGGGCATCGGCCAGCGGCTGGTCCGGGCGCATCCCCGCCGCCTCGGCCGCTGCGTTGACCGCCAGCACGAGCCGGCGCTGCCTGCGCAGTCCCCAGGTCACGAGTGGCCCGGTGCCGCCGAGCCGGTCGGTGGCCAGGCGCGGCAGGTGCAGCGCCAGGAAGCGGCGCTGGGGCAGCGATGCCGCGCCCGCCTCCGGCAGGGCTGGCGGCAGGGCCGGCGCGCCGCCGGTGATCAGTCGAGGCGGGCGGCAAACGCGTCGTCGCATCCATCCTCCTCCGCGTCGTGGTCGGCCATGCCTTCGGGCACCAGGGTTTCCGTGCCGGCGCGCCAAGTGACGTTCCAGCTGGCGGGCTTGGCGCCACGGGCACGCAGCAGTTCCAGGCACCACTGCGGGTCTCCGAGGTCGTGCCGCGACAGGCCGGTGCCGGCGCGGCCCGAGATCCGCCAGCGGGTGGTGGCCAGCACCGGGCCGGGCGAGTCCTCGTCCTCGCGCAGCAGCAGGCCGATGCCGCCGCCGGTTTCCGCCGCCAGTTGCAGCCGCCGCGCGGCGACGCCATCGGGCGGGCGGCCGGACGCTTCGTGCATCAGCAGCGCGCCCGACACGGCCGGGCAGCGCAGCGCTTCTTCCATGGCCCAGAGGGCATCCGACTCAGCCTCGGCCTGCACCAGCACCAGGCGCGAGGGCGACAGGCCGAAGCGTGCCAGGCCGGGCGGCCAGGCATCCGGGCGGCGGGCGATCCAGAACACGGTGCCGCCGCTGCGCGCCAGCAGCAGCGCCGCGAAGCCGGCCGCGGCCCCGGCGCCGGCGGCCAGGATCTCGTGCAGCGCGGCCCGTGGCAGCCCGTCGCCGCCGGGCAGGGCGGCATCGATGCCGGGGGCCAGCGGGATCGCGTGCTCACCCGTGCGGGCCAGGGCTTCCGCCGCACCCGCACGCTCCAGCCGGCCGACGCGGGCACGAAGCGCGGCGAGCAGGGCAGGCCGGTCCATGGGGGAAGGCGCGGGGGGCACTCGCTCGACTCCGGGGTGGGTGGGTGTCTGTTCACTGTATGTTCGGGTACGCGGTCGCGTCGGGTCAAGCGCGACGCGGCGGCCAGGGGTTGCGTCGTGCTCACCGGGAGGTGTGTTCGCTGTCGGTTGCCGGGTCTGCTGCGCTCAGGCGGGGTTGCCGCTGCGCCTTCCTGCGGGGTGGGCAGGGGAGGAAGGCTGGCACGGCAAGGCGAGCAGCGTCGTGCCAGGGGAGGGATGCTGCGTGCTGTTCTGGGACAGGGCCCTGCGAGGGGCGGGGGCAGGCGCCGGAAGACGCTTGCAACCGTTCTCCCGCTCGGCCGTGCAGGCCGGCCAAGTTTACGCGACGGGACAGGATGGTGCTGCCCGAAGAGGCAAACTTCCTGTCCCGCTATGGGCCAAGCCGGGTCTGCCAGAACGTTTGGCAGGTCAGGGCAGGGCCGGGCTTGCGGCCGCAGGATGCGGCGTTCCACGCTGGTCCACGGGAACCGGAGCGTGCGGCGGGAACCCGGAGTTCCCGCCCGGCGCGACGTTTCCCGCCGTGCCGCGAGGCGCTGCTCAGATCCGCTGCTGCGGGCCCACGTCCCAGGGCGCCCGCGCCGCTTCGCGCAGCGCGTCGCTGCGGCTCATGCCGACATCCGACAGCATGCGGTCGTCCATCTGCGCGAGCAGGCGTCGGCTCTCGATGGCCTGCAGGCTGCGGACGATGATCCCCCACCAGGCCGTGGCCCGCTTGCCGCGCCCGGCCGGAGCATGCGCGCCGAGGGCATAGGGGGCGGGGGTGGCATGGGCTGACATCGTCGTGTCTCCTTCAGGATTGCTGCGACGCCTCCTGTATGGCGAGCCGCGCTGCATGAGGGAAACGAGTTGTTTTGCTGTTCTCCATCAGCGAGATTGATGCCCATGCTCGCCCTGCCTCCCGGGATCGACCCCGACCTGCTGCGCTCCTTCGTGCTGGTGGCCGAAGGTGGCAGCGTCACGCGTGCGGCCCAGCATGTCGGCCGCACGCAATCGGCGGTGTCCATGCAGATGCGCCGGCTGGAGGACATGCTCGGGCAACCGCTGCTGACCCGCGGGGCGCGCGGTTTGGTGCCGACCTCGCACGGGACCTGGCTGCTGGACCGCGCCCGGCGGTTGCTGGAGATGCACGACGAGATCATCGCGGGCTTCCGCACGCCCGAGCTGGCCGGGCATGTCCGGCTGGGTTCACCCGACGACTACGCGCTGGTCTGGCTGCCCGAGATCCTGGCGCCCTTCGCGCAGTCCCACCCCGCGGTGGAGATCGAGGTGGTCTGCCTGCCCAGCACGGACCTGCTGCGCTGCTTCCATGCGGGGGAGCTGGATCTGACCCTGTTTTCCGCCGGCATGGACGGGGCCGGGCTGGGCGCCGAGCGGCTGTGGCGCGGGCCGCTGCGCTGGGTCAGTGCCGCCGCCCTGCCGGTGCATCTGCGTCGGCCCTTGCCGGTGGCGCTGTGCCGCACCGGCTGTGCCTGGAGCCGTGCGGCGGTGCAGGCGCTCGACGGTTCCGCACTGCCCTGGCGGGTGGCCTATAGTTCCGCCTCGCAGACCGGGGCGCATGCCATCGCGCTGGCCGGGCTGGCCGTGACGCTGGGCTTGGCGGGGTCGTTGCCGTCCGGCTTGCGGGTGGTGGGGCCGGAGGATGGGCTGCCATCCCTGCCGGATTTCGAGATCGCCCTGCATGTGCGGCACGATGTGCCTTTGGCGGTGCAACTGGGCCGGCATATCTCCGCAGGTTTCCGGGCCGAGTTGGAAACCATCGGCGCCGCGGCCTGAATTGGCCAGGTGTCGGTGCCGCATCCCAGGCGTGATGGGTGAAGGCGGTTTGCTGTTGCGGGACCGGATGGTGCAGCCTTTACCCGCGATACTGGTCCGTCAGGGGGAAAGGCTCCCCATAGGGATGTCCGCTGCTTGTTGCCCATCGATGAGATAAGGCGTGGCGGGAGGGGCGCCGCGGCTTCGCCTGGAGAGCAACAAGGGAAAGACTGAAGCTTCCGGACTGAGATGCCGGATGTATGAAAGATCAACGAGTTGTAGAGCGCACGTAACGTATGCGGAAAAGTGCGAAACTCCCTTTGACAGGCGCTACCTCTCCCCATATAAGCCCGGTCACCGCGAGGCGCTGTGGTGTGAAACGACGGCGCGGTTGAGCGGGGCCCTTGCTGTAGGGTGTTGAGCTGGTGAGCTGATGTGGCGGGTTCCCGAAAGGGGCTGGC
>NZ_JBLLEB010000041.1:0-32646 GCF_047690175.1 Roseomonas sp. BN140053
CATGACGGCACCCATGGTGCTGGACGGCCCGATGAACGGCCCGGCCTTTCTGGCCTACACCGAGCAGATGCTCGCTCCCACGCTGCGGCGCGGCGACACGGTGATCATGGACAACCTGCCCGCCCACAAGGTCGCAGGCGTGCGGGCCGCCATCACGGCCAAGGGCGCTCGCTTGCGCCTGCTGCCGCCCTACTCGCCCGACTTCAACCCGATCGAGAACGCCTTCAGCAAGCTCAAGGCACTGCTGCGCAAGGCCGCAGCCCGCACTATCCCGGACCTCTGGGCCGCCATCGCCGATGCGCTCCCGCAGTTCACGCCCGCCGAGTGCGCCAACTACTTCACCGCGTGCGGCTATGAGCCGGAATGACCGGAAACTGCTCTAGACTGCTGGAGCAGTACCGCATGGCAGGACCGACCGGAACCTAGTTCCGGTCGGCACCGCGCCGGAATCTCAGGGCCCGCTTCATAACGGCTGAGCGAGACGCCTGACGAGGATCATCATGGCGGCAGGGGTGAAGAAGGCAGCGGCAGAGCTGACAGCGGCTTCATGGTCGCGGGCCAGGCGCCGGCATCGGCCGAACCAGGCGAAGGACCTCTCGACCACCCAACGCCGGGGCTGCACAGCGAAACCCTTTTGTCCCGGCGCGCTGCCGACGATGGTGACGGCGACATGCGAGTCGAGCACTCCTCGATGGGCGCCGTGTCTTTGCCCGAGGCGAAGATCACGGTCGCTGAGCTGTCTGGTACACGCCGTGGAGGGCTTGCATCCCGACTGCAGCAGCGGCAGCAATCGGGCCACAAGCACTCCCGGGGTAAGTCAGCCCTGGCAGCATGGAACCTGATCAGGCAAAGGCGATGCCGAACTGTCCGGCATCGCTGCTGGTGGCGTCATTCGCATCCGTGATGGTGAAATGGCCGAGAGGGTTGATGCTGCCCAGGGCGGAGCCGAAGACGCCAGCGTCGTTATAGACCGCGCTCTCGACATAGAGGTTGCGGTCGGTAGCGGCGGTGCCCTGCCACAGGTCGTTGAGGAACTGGACCTCGACATCATGCTCACTGGCCGCCCAGTCACCATAAACTTCCAACACTTCGAACTGCCCAGCGGCGTGAGAAGCGGAGGCGGTCAGCGTACCGCCGACCTGCTGGCCGTCAACGCTGACGGTGTACTGGGCGTGCCCCTGGTAGACATCCTCTGACAGCCTGAGCAGCAGCTTGTCCGGGCCACTACCCACTGTGGTGGTAGTGGCGGGCGTGACAGGCGAGGCGGCTTCGGTGAAGCTGAAGCTTGCGGAAGGGTTGATGCTGCCCGTGATAGTGCGGGCGACGGCAGTCTCGTTGTAGATGGCGCCCTCGACATAGAGGTTGCGGTCGGTCTCGGCAGTGCCTTGCCAGAGGTCGTTGAGGAACCGGACCTCGACGGCATGCTCGCCGGCTGCCCAGTCGCCATGCACTTCCAGCACCTCGAACTGGCCGGCGGCGTGCGAGGCGGAGGCGGTCAGTGTGCCACCGACCTGCTGACCGTCGACGCTGACCGTGAATTGTGCGTGTCCCCGGTAGTCGTCCTCTGACAGCCTCAGAAGCAGCTTGTCCGGACCACTCCCTACTGTGTGGTTGGGTGTGGCATGGGGGGAGGGCTTGCCCTCCGGAGTTTCGGCGGTGCTCGCGGGGCTGCCCGAGGAGATGTTGGTGAGCGCGAAGTGCTCGGCGCTGAACTTCGCCTTCTGGGCATGGAGGAAGGTCAGTGTTTCGCCGTTGTCGGAAGTGAGCACGACCGATGACCCGACCTGCTTGAGAGCGCCCAGAACGGCCGATGTTGTTGCGAAACCGTAGCCGTTGAGGAGCACGCGATCATGACCGTTCCCGGAGTCCGCGGCGAAGTCGGTGATGGTGTCGTAGCCCTCGCCCGCCTTGATGATGAACACGTCGCTGCCAGCGTTGCCGGTCAGGACATCGTCTCCCGCCTTGCCGTTCAGCCAGTCATCGCCGGCGGCACCGGTGATGTAGTTGCTCGCGCTGTTTCCGGTCAGGTGCAGGCTGTTGTCGGTCGCCGCCTCAAGGTTCTCGACATTGTCCGGCAGCACGTAGTCCATCCAGGTCCTGGCATTGTCCACGCCACCACCCGCCGCCTCAGTGATGGAGGCGTGCGAGTCACCGACGAGGTAGGTGTCGTCGCCGGCCTCGCCAGTTCGGGTCCGAAGATCGCCGTACTCGATGACGAACTGCTCGTTCTCATCACTACCTACGGTTGCATCTGAGGACAAATAAAGATCTGGCCCAGCACCCCTGACAGCCGCCACTGCGTGTGTGGCCGCCGCAACGGTCGGCTGCACCACGTCAGGGGTCGAAACGGGCTGCATCGACACGGCCTGAGCCGAGGCCTCGGCCGAGTAGGCCCGGACGTAATCAACATCCATGGTCGCCGAGGTGAAGTTGGTCGTGGTGGGTGCCCCACCCCAGCCGCTGCCCACGGCGAGGTTGACGATCATGTACATCGGCTTGTGCATGTCGGCGGGGGTGGCGATCTGCGCGACCTCTTCCCCATCGAAGTAGTAGGTCAGTGTGTCCGCGGTCCAGCGCAGGCCGTAGGTGTGGTAGCTGTCGGTGAGATCGGCGAGCACATTGGTCCAGTCCCCCGTGGTCGTGTTGTCGGGACCTGTGTGAGATGCCCAGTGCAGTTGATTGGGTTTGTCGCCGAAGGTTTCGAGCACGTCGATCTCGGGCGGCCAGGTATGGTCCTGCGCCATGAACCAGAAGGCCGGCCAGACGCCCTGGCCCTCCGGGAGCTTGGCGCGCATTTCGTAGTAGCCGTAGGTTTGCGCGAAGGTGCCTTCGGTGGTGATCATCCCGGAGGTAAAGGGCAGCCCACCGGTAGCGGATGGGTCCGAGGAGATGGCTGCCGTGATATGCAGCGCCCCGTCACCCGTCGAGAACGGGTTCGTTCCAACGGAGGCATCCGAGTAGAACTGCATCTCTCCGTTGCCGGAGAGCGTCCGTTCCCCGGATCCCCACCAGTAATGCGTCGACCAGGTGCCGTTGGCCGTCTGGGATTGCATGCTGGTGTTGGCGTTGCTGTTCCAGCTGAAGGCGTTGAACTCGTCGTCGAACGTCAGCTTGTACCCAGAGAGGTCGATTGAGCTTGCCATCGCACTCCTCCACTTCAGGGTGGAATACAACTAAAAGTTGTAAGGCGATTGTTGTTTCTCGTTATAGACGTACTCTCGTAATCGTGATTTTTCGTGCGGGAAGAGTGGCTGTCTGAGTTCCAGAAGCTGCAACCTTCGTCCGAGAACTTCCTGCCTCACTCTTGATCCTCCTTCCCGGTCGGGAGCCGGGCGTCTGTGGCCCGATGGGTGTTCTGGGCCATGCAGGCGCTCAGAGTGGAGGCTGTGGTTCCGACGGAGTTGATGACCTTTGAGGACACCGCGGCAAACCTGCCGTAGTTGCTGGACGGCATCCGCAGCCAGCGGCCGCTACACCCTGCCCTGCGGCTGCAGCAGCCCTGCCGACCTTGAGCAGCAACACGCCCGCGGCACTGTTGCAGTATCAGCCTAACCCTGTTCGGCCCTCGAGGGTCACTCCAGCAGATGCCCTCAATATGCTGTGCTATCAGGCAAAGGCGATGCCGAAGCGGTCAGCCTCGCTGCTGGTGCTGGCACTCATGTCCGTGACGGCGAACTGGCCCAGCGGGATGATGTTGCCCAGGGCGGTGCCGGGTACGACGGTGCCGTTGTATGTTGCGCCCTCGAGGTAGAGGTTGCGGTCAGTATCGGCGGTGCCCTGGTACAAGTCGTTGAGGAAGCGGACCTCCACGGCATGCTGGCCAGCCGCCCAGCTACCATGAACCTCCAGTGCCTCGAACTGACCGGCGGCGTGCGAGGCGGCAGCGGTCAGCGTGCCGCCGACCTGGACGCCGTCCACCTTGACGGTGAACTGCGCGTGGCCCTGGAACGCGTCCTCGGACAGCCGCAGCAGCAGGGTGTCCGAACCACTGCCGATCGTTGTTATGCGCACGGGTGCCGGGACGGCCGGCACGGTTCCGGCATCGAGGATGGCGAACTGGCCGAGGGGGTTGATGCTGCCCAGGGCGCTGCCGGGCACGGCAGCGCCGTTGTAGGTGGCACTCTCGACGTAGAGGTTGCGATCGGTGTCGGCGGTGCCCTGCCACAGGTCGTTGAGGAAGCGCAGCTCGACGGCATGCTGGCCGGCGGCCCAGTTGGCACGGACTTCCAGTGTCTCGAACTGACCGGCCGCGTGCGAGGCGGCAGCGGTCAGCGTACCGCCGACCTGGATGCCGTCCACCTTGACGGTGAACTGCGCGTGTCCCTGAAAAGCGTCCTCCGACAGCCGCAGCAGCAGCGTGTCTGCACCGCTGCCCACCGTGGTGGTACGGACAGGCGCAGGGGCGGTCGGTGCGGCTCCGGTATCGAGGACGGCGAACTGGCCCAGTGGGATGATGTTGCCCAGGGCAGTGCCGGGTACGGCAGCGCCGTTGTAGATGGCGCTCTCGAGGTAGAGGTTGCGGTCCGTATCGGCAGTGCCCTGGTACAGGTCGTTGAGGAAGCGGACCTGGACGGTATGCTGGCCGCCGGCCCAGTCGCCCCGCACAGCCACTGTTTCGGTCTGGCCAGCCGCGTGCGAGGCGTTGGCGGTCAGTGTGCCACCGACCTGCTTGCCATCGACGCTGACGGTGAACTGCGCGTGCCCTTGGTAGGCGTCCTCGGACAGTCGCAGCAGCAGCGTGTCGGAGCCGCTGCCGACCGTGTTGGTGACGGCCAGCACGGGGGTGGTGTTGGCGCCATCGGGCGAGGAGATCGGCTGCAGCGCCACGGCCTTGGCCGTGGGGTCGACGGAGTAGGCGCGAATGTAGTCGATCTGGAAGTGTGCTGGCAGGGCGTTCGGGTCCACCGCACCGGGCCACCGGCCGCCCGCGGCGAGGTTGGCCAGCATGTACATCGACTTGTCGGCGTAGACGGCAGGCGTGGGGGCCTGCCCAATCTCCTTGCCGTCGAAGTAGACGGTGATGTTGTAGTCGTCCCAGAGCATGCCGTAGGTGTGGTAGCCCGCCGTGAGACTGACGCCGGTGTCCAGCCAGCCACCGTCGCCGCCATTGGCGTTGCTGTGCCAGAAGTACTGGGTGTCACCGCCATCACCGCCGGGGCCTCGGCCACCGAGGAACTCCATGACGTCCAGTTCCGGCGGCCAAGTCTTGTCGGCGGACATCATCCAGAAGGCCGGCCACAAGCCCTGGCCTGACGGCAACTGAGCGCGGATCTCGAAGTAGCCCTCGTGCTGGGAGAAGCTATTCTCGGTGGTGATCAGGCCGGAGTTGATGGGCTGGCCTGCCGGGTTGAAGCCGGGGGCTGCGGTGATGTCGAGGACGCCGTTATGGACGCTGAACGGGTTCACGCCGACGGAGCTGTCCGAATAGTACTGCTGCTCGCCGTTGGAGCTGTTGTACCGACCGCCGTAGTAGAACTGCGTCTTCCAAGTCCCGCTGCTGCCGTCCGGTGATGATCTGAAGGTGTTGAACTCGTCATCGAAGGTGAGACGGTAGCCCTGGAGGTTCAGCAGCGCAGCCATTGAATATCGTTCCCAACTTAGAATTTTGAAGCAAACACAAGGAACGAGACCATGCCGACGCAGCACTGGACTGACTGGCACTGCGGGTGCTGCCCAACTACAGGCAGCGCCCACCTTCTGCTGACCAGTCGGAACAAAGCCAAGTTAGGATGGAACTCTTCGATAGTAGAGCATGACAGCAAAAGGGCGTACGAGCGGCATTCGTCGAAGAATTACAATTTCTGAGATATGTGGCCTTTCCGGCACAACCAGGCTAGGCAACTCTGCAACTTGCAGGGGAGAGCAGCTTTGTGGAGGCAGTTGTAACCAGAGGTGAGCCTAAGCACTTGCCCGCAATCCTGTATGCGACTTGTGCAGAAATCGTGGCATCTGTGTTGCCACACTGTTGCGCGCTCCTCCTGCGCTGCAGTGAGTGCTGCAAATCTTCCTAGATCAAGGTAGGTTGAAGTAGCGTGTGCGAGCGATTCTTGCTGCGCTGCACATTCCAAGGCGCGGCTTAGAGCGTCCAGAGCCAACTCACGTGTAAGTGTGCCGCGACCTCACAGGGTAGGCACATGACGCAGCTCGGCGTGTACGTTGGTAATGACCCCGGCGCAGTGAACAACTTCGAACAGTGGCTCGGTCATCCTGTCGATGCCGTGTTGGGGTATGTCGGGAATGCGAACTGGGGTGACTTCGTCGGATCGGCGAACTGGGCCGCGACCCAGCTCTGGACCCAGATCGACCGCCCGGTCCTCTGGTCCGTGCCACTGACCGTCAATGGCGCCAGTCTCGAGGCAGGGGCTTGGGGCGCCTACGACGGCTACTTCCGCTCGGCGGCGAACTCGCTCGCGAACTTCCGCCCGGAGGACGAGCATATCTACATCCGCACGGGCTGGGAGTTCAACGGTGACTGGTTCCCCTGGTCAGCACAGGGGCATGAACAGGCCTTTGTCGACACCTTCCGCCATTTCGTCGATACGTTTCGCTCCGTTTCGGACCGCTTCGTTTTCGAGTGGAACGTCACCAACACCGATCACGGGATGAACCCCGAAGCCGCTTACCCGGGGGATGCCTACGTGGACGTCATCGGGATGGACTTCTACCAGCACCCGCAGTGGAGCTCCTACGACGCTTCCAAGGCCTTCGATGTCATGGTTGATCGTCCCCAGGGGCTGCGGTGGCTGGAGAACTTCGCAGACGCCCATGGAAAGCCCACGGCCTACTCGGAATGGGGAGTGCAGGGGAACGACTCAGCTGCCTACGTGCAGAAGGCAGCCGGCTGGTTCAAGGATCACGACGTCGTCTACCAGACGTACTGGAACAGCGACGCTGACTATCCTGGCAAGCTGTCCGATGGCAGCGAGCCAGCAACCGGCGCGGCTTATAAGGCCGCTTTTCCGGCCAGTTCCAACGGCAATGCACCGTCAGGCAGCAGTGGCACGTTGGTGGTGCGGCTGTCGGAGGACGCCTACCAGGGGCATGCGCAGTTCACCGTGGCCGTTGACGGTCAGACGCTCGGCGGCGTGCAGACCGTGACCGCGTCGCATGCCGCTGGCCAGACGCAGGACTTCGCCTTCGGCGTCGGCTTCAACTCCGGCAACCACAGGGTATCGGTGAACTTCCTCAACGATGCCAACGGCGGTTTGCCGGGTACCGACCGTAACCTTTACGTCGACGCCATCTCGCTGGACGGGCGTACTTACGCCGACAGTTCCGTATCTTTGTACAGCGCCGGTGCGCACCAGTTTACCTTGAAAGACAAGGACCTCCTCTCTTCGGGCGACAGCGGCAACGCACCGTCGGGCACCAGCGGCAAGCTGGTGGTGCGACTGTCCGAGAACGCCTACCAGGGCCACGCGCAGTTCACCGTCAGCGTCGATGGCAAGCAGCTCGGTGGCGTGCAGACCGCGACGGCGTCGCACGCCGATGGCCGAACGCAGGACTTCGCCTTCGACGTCGGCTTCAGCTCCGGCAACCACAAGGTTGCGGTGAACTTCCTCAACGATGCATATGGCGGCTCGTCCAGCACCGATCGCAACCTCTACGTCGACTCCATTTCGCTGGACAGTCGCGCCTACGCAGGTAGCTCCGCCTCCCTGCTGAGCCCGGGGCCGCACGAGTTCACCCTGAAGGACAAGGATCTGGGCTCATCCGGTGGCGGCAAGCTGATGGTGCGGCTATCGGAGGACGCCTACCAAGGGCATGCGCAGTTCACCGTCAGCGTCGATGGCAAGCAGCTCGGGGGCGTGCAGACCGCAACAGCCTCCCATGCCGCTGGCCGGACGCAGGATTTCGCCTTCGACGTCGGCTTCAACTCCGGCAACCACAAGGTCACGGTGAACTTCCTCAACGACGCCTATGGCGGCTCGGCCAGCACCGATCGCAACCTCTACGTCGACTCCATCTCGCTGGACGGCCATAGCTATGCTGGCAGCTCCGCGTCCCTGTTCAGCCCAGGCCCCCACGAGTTCAATCTTGCAGATAGCCTGTGGCACTGATCGCGCTGAATGGGGCGGCGGAGAACCCGACCTAGACCAGATGTCCGTCTGAGAGCCTGTTTGAGCGGCCCTCTGCCGTCTGTCCCCATCTACTCCTGAGGTGAACACCGCGAACCGCCTGGCGGGGCGGAGGGGTGGGAGAGATGTGGACGGAGCGGCATCGGGCACGCCACGCGGCGCGCCTGAAGCACATGGTTTCGAGTTGCGCGGTGCGCGAGGTGGCGGACTGGCTGGAGCGGGCTGATCCACCCAGCAGCGACGGTGCCACGCCGACCCTTGCCGTGGTGCGGGCGATCGCGTGGCACCTGCGGGTGGGCGGTGGATGGCGGGCACTGCCGCCGGACATGCCGCCATGGCGGACGGTGTACGGCTGGTTTCGGCGCTGGCAGGCCCTAGGCCTGTTCGGGCGCATGATGCGCGACCTGGCTCGGCTGCGCCGTCGCGCGGCGGGCCGCAGGGCCGAGCCAAGGCTGGCGATCATCGACACGCAAACGGTGAAGTGCATCCCGGTGCGCGGGCCACGGGGCTTCGACGCTGCCAAGCGGACGTTGGGGCGCAAGCGGGTGGCCATGGTGGATGCCGACGGCAACTGGCTGGCCATCGCCGTCGTCCCGGCCTCGGTTCAGGAGCGCGACACCTTGCCTGCACTCGACGATGGCAAGGTGGCCTGGCCGAGCCTGCGGGTTGCGATCCTCGACGGCGCCTTCACCGCCGAGCGCTGCCGCGAGTGGTCAAACCTGCACGGCATGCGCCAGGAGGTCGTCGTGCGGCCCCCAGGTCAGCGGGGTTTCGCCGTACTGCCCCGGCGATGGGTGGTCGAGCGCAGCTTCGGCTGGCTCGCCCACTGGGGTGGCCTGCTGCGTGACCGTGCCGGTCGCCTCGACGTCGCAGCCGCGCGTCTCGCCTGCGCCGCCGTACTCGCGGCCACCGAGGCCCTCATCAATCCGCTCTGATCTCGCTCAAACAGGCTCTGAGGCGGGGGTGGCCCGCCTCGAACTGTGCAGGAATGACGAGGGTTGCGCCGGGTGGGCCGACGCCTTGCCTCAGCACAGGAGACGGGCCGTGGGAGAGCGTATCACCTTTTGTCGGGTCGTGTCCGTCAACGTGGTGGAAAATGCGGTGTAGATTGAGGTGGCCACGGGTCAGGCGGCTGTGGTGGCAATCTGGGTTTGCACAGCGTCGGCCAGGGCCGGTGTAAGTTCGGCCATGGCCTCGGTCTGCATGTAGCGGTGCTGGAGCTGCCACTCATCGGTGACCTCCAGGAGCACGGCACCGATCAGCCGAACGATCGAGCCTTCGTTAGGAAAGATGCCGACCACGTCGGCCCGGCGTTTGAGCTCCTTGTTGAGGCGCTCCAGCGGGTTGGTGCTGTGGATCTTGGCCCGGTGCTGGGTGGGAAAGTCCAGATGGGTGAGCACGTCGGCCTCGCTCTCGTCGAGAAACGCGCCAAGCCGGGGCCAGCGGGGGCGGAGCTGGTCGGCCACATGCCGTAGCGTCTGGCTGGCGCTGACCCGATCAGGCTGGATAAAGGCTTGGCGGAGTGCGGCCGACGCCATGCTCTGGTGGGCCTTGGGGACATAGGACAACGCATTGCGCATCCAGTGCACCCGGCAGCGCTGCCATGACGCCCCACCACCCGGCGGATCGCCGCCTTGAGCCCCTCGTGCGCGTCCGAGATCACCAGCTTCACGCCATGCAGGCCGCGGCGCACCAGGCTCTTGAGGAAGGTGGCCCAGAAGGTCTCGGCCTCGGAGGGGCCGATATGCAGCCCCACGATTTCGCGCTTGCCGTCCGTGTTCGCCGCCACGGCCATTATGGCGGCCACCGAGACGATGCGGCCGCCCTCGCGCTGCTTGACGTCCAGCCAGAGGTACGGCCATTCGCCGGTCAACGGCCGGTCCAGAAAGGCACCCACGCGCTCATCGATGTCGCGGCACAGCTTGGACACCGTGCTCTTGCTGATCCCTGCCAGTCCCATCGCCTGCACCAGGTCGTCCACCCGCCGGGTCGACACGCGGCTGACCCAGGCTTCCTGGATTACCGCTACCAGCGCCTTCTCCGACGTCTTTCGGGGCTCCAGGAACGGCGGGAAGTAGCTGCCCTGCCGCAGCTTGGGGATGCGCAGCTGCAGGCTGCCCAGCCGGGTGTCGAGCGTCCGGTCGCGGTAGCCGTTGCGATACGTCGTGCGCTCGCCCGATCGCTCGTGCCGCCCTCCGCTTCTCTTTCGAGGCGGGCCGCGTCCTGCGCGGCAATCCTCGGCGCCGCCTCGGCCGACAGGGCGTCGCAGGGCTCGGGGATCAGCGCGGGCTGGCAGATGCGGCACAGCACGGCAGTCACCCGGTCGAAGGCGGCGGGACGGGCCATCACCAGGCGCAGGACGTGCGGGGCGTGCTGGGCGGCGATCACGGGCGCTTCGCCCAGGTCACGGCGTTGTCGGCCTGCAGGATCATCCCGGCGGCGGCGAGGTAGGCCGGCGTCACGACCCCCAGGTCTCAGTGCACGCCCGATAACGGCTGGTTATCGTGCCTGAATGGCTGCTCAGAAACGTTCGTTGGGCCTATTTTCGCGGGAAGCTGAGGCGGACATGGCAGACCAACCTCAGACTTGGTGGACGATGGCGAGAGGCGTTTCTGCAGTGAGGCACGGCTGTGCGTCAGGGCCATGATGACCAAATTGCCCGTCACCAGTTCCGGTGCGGCCGGTAGCCAAGCCCAACCCTTCAGCGCGCAGAAGTCGTTGAAGGCCTGCCAGCTGGAGCGTTAAGCGCCGAGGGTCGTCGGCGAGATGGCGGCCCATGCGCAGTATTCCGTCTTGCTCCGGGCCGCCAGCTCGGCCGAGGCTGTCCGGGAAGGCATCCTCGCCAGGGCTTCGCCCTCGGACCTTACATGTATTCTTCACATTTCTGACGTGGGCCCCATTCACCGCGGCCTGTCCAGACACTTAGAAAGCAGGTCGAGGCGCTCGAAAAACAAGCGAGCCCGCCGTCGTGACGCACGATGCTTGTGCCGATTGGCCGAAGGGCGTCCGGCCGATCGACGTGGCGGAGTTCCATCGGCTCGGCATCGACGGCGAGAACAAGCTCTACTGGAGCGGCAAGGAGATGAACTACAAGCTCAAGCTGAACTGGTGGCAAAACGCCGTTGCCGGCCTTGCCATCATGGCTTCCCTCGCGACGATCGCCTCCGGGGTGCAAACCGCATCCCTCTACCTTTGCGCCCGCGGAACATCGGCCGGCTCGGATGCCCGCCTCCTGGAGTGGTTGTACCGGCGCAGGCCACCGTCCCTCCCCTGATCGCACCGGCCCCGCCGCAAGCACCTTGGGCTGCTTCGTTGCTCTAAAGCGACAAGGCATCTTGGACAAGATGCTTTGTCGCTTCTTCGCCTTTCCTCCTACTTCTTCCAGCGGCGTCGGTCTTTGACAAGGTCGGCATCCTCCAGGCGTAGACCAGCCTGCCGCAAGGCACTGAGGATCAGGTAGGTCTTGGTCACCCCTTGTCCCGCCGCTTGCACCGACAGCTCCCGGTCGAGGTAATCTGGGCAGTCGAACCGGACGCTGACCAGGGGCGCCAGGACCTTGGGTGGCAACGACGGTTCCGCGGGAGCGATCTGGGTGGATGATCCCCAGCGCTCGCCGATTTCCCGAGAATGCGCCTCGACCGCGTCATCGGGCAGCTCTTCCCTGGGCTTCAAGTTGAGCGCAAGCTTGCGGGGCGGCGTGCGCACCTCGTCGGTGATCGAGGGCAGTTTCGTGCTCATGCGGCCTCCGCGAGCGTAGAGATGCGCTGCAGCAGCTCGGCCGTGAAGGCGGCGACGTTGGCTGCTGCCGAGCCGTTCGGGTCGACCTGACGCGGCACGTGGCCCGTGATGTGGATCTCGCGAAACGCCGCACGCTCCATGACGGCCGTTCTTAGGATAGGCACCTGCCCCTCCCCTTCCACACTCTGTCGGACGTGCCGGGCGGAACGGCTTTCAAAGCCGGAGAGCACGCGCGTCCAGACGATTGCCCGCGCGATTGGGGATCGCGCCAGCTCCTGGGCGTCGTCGATTTGCGCCACCGTTTTCATGGCGGCGCGCACGTCGGGTAGCGACGCTTGGCTAGGAACGAGCACAAAGTGCGACCGGTGCAGCGCCTTCAGTGCCAGGGTTGAAGACCCGCCGGGCAGGTCGACCAGCACCACCTCGCTTTCGCCCTCCGCTTTCCGGAGTAGGGCGAGGATGTTGTCCTCCCTCACCTCGCCGACGACTTTCAGGCCTGCGATATCAGTCTTACGACCGAACGCCACCGCCTGCTGGTTAAGGTCGGCGTCGATCAGGGTCACGCGGTAGCCGTCCAGCGCCAGCTCGGAGGCGAACAGAATGGCGCACGTCGTCTTAGACACCCCCCCCTTGTCGCTGGCGATTGAGATGGTTGCCATGGCGCCTTACTCCGGCAAAGCAAAGCCGCCTTGTAGCACTAAGGCAGGGAAGCACGAAAGCAGCCATCTCATATTGCCTTAAAGCATCTTGTTCAAGATGCTTCTCGGACGGACAGGGTCTGAGAGCAGCTGTCGTACCCGTCTCTGGTTGAGTAGTGGCGGCCTGCAAAAGGACAGATGAGGCATTCCGAACAAGATGCTTGAAAGCAGAAAAGCGTAGTTCACGGAAGGCGGGATGATCGGGCTGAGCACCCAGCTAGCGACGGGTGATCAGGAGGGCATCTCTGCCTTGATGCTTTAAGGCAGGTAGGAGGCTATTGATCGAAGCTGTCCAGGGTCTGGTGGATCCAGTTGCTCATTCCGCGCAAGCATCACAGGCGGCAGCTGTCGGGGGTATTCGATCCATTCGCGCCCATCGAGCTCGCGTCCGCCTTGCTTTGGCCGGAAGCCACCCCACTGCTTGAAGAAGAAGGGTACATCGGCGGCGACGCACTGGTCGCGCACCCCGCGCACCCACTCGATCTGCATCGGTCGCGCGCGCGGCCCGCTCTCTCCGCCTACGATAACCCAATCGATGCCGGACAGGTCCATGGGGCCAATCGGGCCGAGGAGAGGCTCGACCGAGAGGAAGCAGATGGAGGCTAGCGTCTGCTGCAGGTGCCGAATGCGCGAGAGGCGCGCGCGATCCTCGACGGACACGCCGAGCCAGATGTGCGGGGTAGGGGGCCTGCGCGCGTAGCGGGCCTTGAGGAAGTCGCGCATCAGGCTGCTGCGCTTGGTCAGCATCTGGAACTGGTGCCAGTGGGCCAATTCCATCGTGTCAAAAACCTGGCCGACGTGGGCGGATGGCACATCCTTGTGGAAGAGGTCGCTCATGGAGCTGACGAAGATCTTGCGCGGGCGTGTCCAGAGCAGCGGCTGCTGGAGCCGCTTCGGCCAGAGGGTAAGGTCGAAACCTTACTAGAAGGGGTGTCCGGGAGTGCCGCAGAAACGCTCGGAGAGGCGGGCGGCATAGCAGTTATCACAGCCGGGGCTGACCTTCGTGGAACCCGTCACCGGGTTCCACGTCGCATCCGTCCATTCTATCTGGCTTGCATCCGCCATGTTTAGCCCCGGAACAGACCAAGAGTCTCGCATGGGTGGGTGAGAACGGACAAGCTGATCATCAGAATCCATATCTGCCGAGCTGACCACCCACCAGGGGGGCCGATCTCGACTCGGGCTCACCAAAGTCCCCACCCTTGGAGGGGGCCGAGTCGGGATCACCCGGTCCCGGGATGCCGATGTCCGGCCATCCACAGACACCCGGGGACTCTGGCGAGACAGGTGGGGACTATGGTGAGAGGTCCCCACGGGAATCATTGGGTTTTCCGAAGTTGTCCCGGGGGCTTTGGTGAGCAAGCTAATAGTAGACTCTCAAAAAGCTCTTCTAGTAGCTGCTCGCCAGAGTCCCCAGTTCCCGAAGACACCCATCCAGTGCCAGTTTGCATACATTGGGGGCTGGCGATGGGACAGGTTCACAAAGTGCTGCAGGAGCACGGGAGGCAAGCCGCGATCGAGATGGACGCGGCACCCCGCGACGTCATCGAAACCGCCGCCCGTTACCTCTCCGAAGAAGACAACGCGCTCGCATTTGCCTATTCCGGCTGGGCACAGTGTGCCCTGCCTCACCGTCGTGTCGCCCCTGGCGAGGTTTGGGAAGTTGCCTCGGACCGCATGCGCTTGGTGGTGGAGCCTGGGCGTCGCCCTTCCGGCAAGGACGGCCTGGGGCCGCTGGAGCACGTAAGCGTCCCATTTGGATCCTATGCCCGTCTAATCCTTCTGTATCTACAGACAGAAGCGTTGAAATCGGGCAGCCCCGAGGTCGAGCTTGGCCGTTCCTGGAGGGACTGGATGGCCCGGATCGGCGTGCCCTGGGGCGGAAAGTCAGGCCGTGGGGTGCGCGAGCAGGCTGAGCTGCTAAGCCGTTGCCGCCTCACGTTCCACCTCGTCGGCCAGGGGCGCGCGGGGTTGGTGAACAGCGCCATCGTCGACCGCGCCCTGTTCATGGACGAAGGCGAAGACCGCCAGGGACGTCTCAACCTGGAGACGGCCCGACTCAGCCAGACCTTCTTCGAACAGCTTCGGAAGCATCCCATCCCGCTGGAGGAGGGGGCGATAAAGGCTTTGTCAAACAATAGCGCGGCCCTGGATTGCTACGTCTGGCTTGCCTACCGCCTGCACAGCCTGGAGAAGGCGCGGCTCGTGACGTGGGCCGCCCTCAAAGCCCAACACGGCCAGGGCTTCAAGCAGCTTTACCACTTCAAATCGAAGTTTCCAGGTATCCTGGAGATGGCGACCGCCGTCTACCCAACTGCAGACATCGAGGTGAAGGACGAGGGCGTCCTGCTCAAGCCCTCGAAGCCGCCAGTCCCACCCCGGCTGGTCGCCTCCCGGTAGGCCTCACCAAAGTCCCCAGATCACGCAAGTAGGTCACCACCTGATGACGGGGTGACCACCAACTTCCTCTTGGCGACCTTCCCACCCAGTTCCCGGCTCAGAGCTGCGGGCCGCCGTGCGCAGGATCGGCTTGGCCGCGGCGAGCAGGTCCTCCAGCGAACGGAATGATTTCACCGCTTCTGCACTGGCGAAAGCTCGGCCTCGCTCATCGCAGTTGCTCAGCCAGGAACTCCACAAAGGTTCGGACGCGGGCTGGCACGTTGGGGCCGCCCACGAACACCGCGTGGATCGTCTCCTCGTCGCCGGGGTTGTAGCGCTCCAGCAGCGGCACCAGCCGTCCTGCCGCGATGTCGTCCGCCACGCTGAAGGCGCCCACCCGGGCGATGCCGGCCCCGGCCAGTGCCAACTGGCCGAGCGTTTCGCCGTTGTTGGCTTCCATGCTGCCGCGGATGGCCAGGGCATAGTCCCGCCCGTCCTCGCGGAACGGCCAGATCGGATCGGTCCGGCGGAAGTTGAAGGTCAGGCAGTCGTGCCCGTGCAGCGCTTCCGGCACCTCCGGCCTCCCGCGCCGCGCGAACTCGCCCAGCAGCGGCACGACGCACAGCCGCCCGTGCGAGAGCGAAGCGCTTACCCGCAGCCGGCCCTGCGGCGCCCCCTGGTCGGCTATCGCACCTTCCGCGTCGTCGAGATCGGCCAGCACGCGCCGCGCCGTGGCGAGATAGGCCTGCCCCTCGGCGGTGAGTGCCAAGTGGCGGGTGGTCCGCAGCACCAGCCGCACGCCCAGCCGTTGCTCGATCCGGTCCACGGCGCGGCTGACCGCAGACGGCGTCAGGCCGAGCGTACGACCCGCCGCCGAGAAGCTGCCCGTGGCGGCCACCGCGACGAAGACCTCCAGGGCGCGGGCACGGTCCAGTCCGGGCTGCGGCTTTGCGCTCAAGACAAAGATCCTTGGCGCGGCTGCGGGATGATCAGGGGAGGATTTATGCGCATCTTTGCGCCCGAAACTTACCTAAAGGACAGCACGTGGAATACCGCCAACTCGGCTCGTCGGGCCTGCGGGTGTCGGTTCTCGGCTTCGGCGCCGGAACTTTCGGCGGCTCCGGCCCGCTGTTCAGCGCCTGGGGGCAGAGCGACGCCGCCGAGGCCCGGCGCCTGATCGACGTCTGCCTCGACGCCGGTGTGAACCTGTTCGACACCGCCGACGTGTATTCCGACGGTGCCTCCGAGCAGATCCTGGGCGAGGCGATCCGCGGCCGCCGTGACCGGGTCCTCATCTCCACCAAGACCGGCCTGCCCACCGGCGAAGGGCCGAACGACTGGGGGGCGTCTCGGGCGCGCCTGATCCGGGCGGTGGAAGCCGCGCTGACCCGGCTGGGCACCGACCACATCGACCTGCTGCAGCTCCACGCGCTCGACGCCTCGACGCCGGCGGAGGAACTGCTCGCGACCCTCGATGGCCTCGTGCGTGCGGGCAAGCTCCGCCATGTCGGGGTATCCAACTACCCGGGCTGGCAGCTGATGAAAGCGCTGGCCGCGGCCGATCGCTACGGCTGGCCGCGCTTCGTGGCGCACCAGGTCTACTACTCGCTGATCGGGCGCGCCTACGAGGCCGATCCGATGCCTCTAGCGGCGGATCAGGGCGTCGGTGCCCTGGTCTGGAGCCCGCTGGGCTGGGGCCGCCTCACCGGCCTCATCCGACGCGACGCACCCATCCCGCCCGGCAGCCGCCTGCACCAGACGGCAGCCTTCGCCCCGCCGGTCGAGGACGAGCACCTCTACCGCGTCGTGGACGCCCTCGTCGCTGTAGCGGGGGAGGCCGGCCACACGGTGCCGCAGGTCGCCCTGAACTGGCTGCTGGGCCGCCCCACCGTGTCCTCGGTCATCATCGGCGCGCGTGACGAGGCACAGTTGCGGGAGAACCTCGGCGCGGCCGGCTGGACGCTGACGCCGGCACAAGTGGCCGCGCTGGACACGGCCAGCGACGTGCTGCCGCCCTATCCCCACACGCCCTACCGGCAACAGCCGGGCTTCGCCTTGCTGAACCCGCCGATGGTCTGAGCACGAATTCCCCGATGCGCCTCAATCCCCCGCTTCTCGCCCTATCGACCGGTGCCTTCGGCATCGGCGTGACCGAGTTCGCGCCCATGGGCCTGCTGCCCGTGATCGCCGATGACCTGGGCGTCTCCATCCCCACGGCCGGGTTGCTGATCAGCGCCTACGCCGCGGGTGTCGTACTCGGCGCGCCGCTGATGACCCTGACCACGGGCCGCATGCCGCGTCGGACGCTGTTGATCGTGCTGGCGGCCGTCTTCACGCTGGGCAACCTCCTCGCGGCGGTATCGGGCAGCTACGGCCTGCTGCTGGCTGCGAGGCTCGTGACTTCGCTCAACCACGGCGCATTCTTCGGCGTGGGTGCCGTGGTGGCCGCCTCGCTGGTGCCACCCGACCGCCGAGCTGGCGCGGTGGCAGCCATGTTCACCGGGCTCACGGTCGCCAACCTCCTGGGCGTGCCGCTCGCGACCTGGGCGGGCGAGGTACTAGGCTGGCGCGCCGCCTTCTGGGGCACGGCGGCGCTGGGCCTCGTGACGCTGACCGCACTCCGCCTGACGCTGCCGCCCCTACCCGCCGTGGCCGGCATCGACGCGCTGGCGGAGCTGCGGGTGCTGGCGCGCCCGCCGGTGCTGGCGGCCCTGGCGCTGACCGCCTTGGGCTCGGGCGCGATGTTCACGGTGTTCACCTACGTCGCGCCCATCCTGCGCGAAGAAACAGCAGCCTCGACCGGCTTTGTCACCGCCATGCTGGTTCTCTACGGGGCTGGCCTCACGCTGGGGAACTGGCTGGGCGGCCGCTTCGCAGACCGCTCTGTGGACGCAACCCTGATCGTGACGCTGTTCTCTCTCGCCGCCGTGCTGGTCGCCCTATCGCTGCTGATGCGCGACGCCGTGCCCACCGCCGTGTTGGTGTTCCTGTGGGGCATCGCGAGCTTCGCCCTGGTGCCGCCCTTGCAGGTGCGGGTCATGGCTGCCGCGGCCGACGCTCCGAACTTGGCTTCTTCGATGAACATCGGAGCTTTCAACCTCGGCAATGCTCTCGGCGCTGCACTCGGCGGAGCGGTGATCTCTGGCGGTCTCGGCTACCCTTCCGTCAGCCTGGCCGGTGCTGCGGTCTCAGCACTGGCGTTGCTGCTGGTGCTGCTGCAACTCCGCCGGAACAAGGCGCCCGCGACCTGAGTCGGCGAACCAGAGCCGTGCCGACAACACCCGGACATCACCGATTAGCTGCCCGAGTGAGCGAGCACCGCCAGTCCTTCCTTGCGAAGGATACGAAAGGAAAGAGCTCCATGATTCCAGGGGGCTATTCGCACCTTAGCAGGCTCGAAGTTGAGCCGGGGTGGAAGAAGGCCGAGGAGGTTCACATCAAGGCGTCTGATGGACAGAAAGGTCGCCTTCAGGTTCCTTTGCAGGAAGCGGTCGTGTCACGATCATCCTCCCCTCGCGATTTTCAGGCAAAGGCCGCCCTCCGTCCCGATTGGTCATGGCCCTGCTATCGGTCCCAGTAGGGCGGATCGCCGAAGGCAGCTTTCAGTTCCGCCACCAGGGCGCGCAGCTTCGCGGATGAGCGGCGCCCCTCGGGATGGGCAACGTAGATGAACTCGCCCTCGGCTTCTGCATCGATCTCGAGCACACGCAGATCGCCAGCCTTCACCGCGTCATGGATGATGAAGGTCGGAAGCAGCGCGATGCCGAGACCGGCAATGGCGGCGTCTCGCATCATGTCGCCGTTGTTGACGCACAGGGCTGCCCACCCGCGTAGAATGCTCGTCCCGCCCGGGCCGACGAAGCGCCAGTCCGCGTGACTGCGGTTGGTGTAGAAGATGCCCCGGTGATCCTTCAGCGCCGAGACGGATTGCGGGATCCCGTGGCGCTCCAGGTAGGCTGGCGAGGCGACGAGAACACGGCGGCTGGGCGCGAGCCGCCAAACCGTCAGGCGGCTGTCGGCGATCGGCCCGTGCCGCACCACGGCGTCGTAGCCGTCTGTCGAGGCATCGACGCGGCGGTCGTCGAGGTCGAGCGTCAGCTCCAGGGCGGGGTGACGGGCCAGGAAGGGGTAGAGGGCGGGCCCGAGATGCAGGCGGCCGAAGGTCACCGGTGCCGCGATGCGCAACGGCCCCTGCAGCTCCCTGCGCCGTTCTGAGATGGTGGCTGCCGCTTCCTCCACGTCCTGCACGATGCGGGATGCCCGTTCGAGGAAGGTGGCGCCGTCCTCCGTCAGAGCCAGCTTTCGCGTGCTGCGCTGGAGCAGAGGGGCGCCGAGGCTTCGCTCGAGTTCCGCGAGCCTTTCGCTGACCACCGACTTGGAGAGGCGCAGGCGCCGTGCGGCCTCGCTGATGGAGCCGGCCTCGACGATGACAACGAAAGCGGAGATCCCCTCCAGCCGCATCATGTTCGGGATTCCCGGACGCCTGATCTCTGAACTACAGACTAACCGGAACGACCTGACAGCTCCAGACTTGCCCCAGCCCGGCGTGATCGGGCCAGGGATGCAGCGGCCCGCTCCGCTGCGGGAGATCGGAACCATGCGCAGGCTCTTGTGCGGCATCCTCGTGGCATCGGCTCTGGCATGGCCGGCCATGGCACAGCCCCAACCCTTCCCGTCCGAGTTCCAAACCCGGGAAGTCCGGGCGGAAGGGGTCACGCTCCATGTCCGCGTCGGTGGGTCCGGGCCGGCCGTCGTCCTGCTGCATGGCTTCGGTGACACGGGCGACATGTGGGCGCCGCTCGCGGCCGACCTGGTGCGGGATCATCGGGTCGTGGTGCCCGACCTGCGGGGCATGGGCCTGTCGTCCCGGCCAGAGGACGGCTACGACAAGTGGACCCAGGCCGGCGACGTCCGCGCGGTGCTGGCGCAGTTCGGGATCGGGCCGGCCACGGTGGTCGGCCACGACATCGGGACTATGGTGGCCTTCGCCTATGCGGCCCGTTACCGGGCCGAGACGGAGCGGCTCGTGGTGATGGACGCGCCGGTCCCGGGCGTTCCGCCCTGGGACGACATCGTGCGGAACCCGCTGCTCTGGCACTTCGACTTCGGCGGGCCCGACATGGAGCGGCTGGTCGCGGGTCGAGAACGCATCTACCTCGACCGCTTCTGGAACGAGTTCGCGGGCAACCCCTCTCGCGTGGACGAGGGGACCAGGCAGCACTACGCGGCGCTTTATGCCCGGCCCGGCGCAATGCGCGCAGCCTTCGCCCAGTTCCGGTCCATCCGGGAGGATGCGGAGCGGAACCGGGGCGCGATCAGCGAGAGGCTGGCCATGCGGGTCCTGGCCATCGGCGGGGAGAAGTCCTTCGGCGCGGCCCAGGCCGCCGTGATGCGGAACGCCGCCAACGACGTGACGGAGGTAGTGATACCCGGTGCCGGTCACTGGCTGATGGAGGAGCAACCCGCCGCCACGATCGCGGCCATTCGGGTCTTCCTTCCGACGCGCCCTTGAGAGGCTTTGGCCGGGGGAGGCGTGATGCCGTGGCCGGAGCTGTCACGAGCCATCCCGCTGCTTCCCAGTCATGCTGCCCGCCCACCGCCAAGCCCACCCCGAGTCACTGCGGCCGTCCCTTGAAAACCTCCAGAATAGCCGCTTTCTGAAGGCGGGAAATGGCCGCGGAACTGTAAAGATGGGTGGAGTGCAGAAGCTGGCTGCTTACGCGACCATGGCCGGTGCATCTCAGGAAGCGGACACTGACAGGCCATCATGCAGAGAGCGGCCGGCGTAGTCTGGCCGCAAGCGGAACTGCGGCTCATGAATGGCGCCTGTGGGAGCAGACAGCCGAGTGCACGACTGAAGCTGGGACAACTCCGCCGGACCAGCTGCCAACGCAGCATCTGGGTACAGCTGCTTAGGACCCTATCGATTGAGGGTGCAGGCGGCGAGGGGCATAACCCGGCCGACGCTGGGACGCCCGACATGCCGTACACGAGAGACCTGAGCGACGAGGCGATCGATGAGGCTGTCGAACTCGCCCGGGACGTTGCCCCGGAACTCGACGCCGTGCTCCTCACGCACTACCCCGATGCCGAAGCGCTCGACACCGTGCGCCCCGGCGAGATCGACCTCGGAACTGCTCGGGCAGTGAACAGGGCGGTCGCAGCGGAGATGATCGACCAGGGGGTCGAGGTCTTCGTGCAGCGGGCGGACCGGGCAGCCTTCCGACGCTGGATGCAGGAGCGGGAGAACACTCCGGAGAACCGGCGTGCCTGGATTGACCGCTGCAGGCTCCTCAGGGGTGCTATCGCCCTCCGGCTACTCGGGGTGGATGCGGACGCTTCGTCACCGCCCGGACCGGAGTTTGACAAGGCACCTGGTCCCATAGCCGACCAGCTGCTCGCTGCTTTCATCGCGGGGAGCGCTGAGGTGACCTCGCTCGCCGTGGATCTCCTGACGGCAGGGCGTGATGACGTCCTCGATCTCGCCATCCGCAAGGCGTCGGAGCGCCACGGCGGCCAGAACGCGGACGAGTTGGCCACGGCATTGCAGTCGGCGGCCGAGGGCGGGGCGGTCGGGCCTTCGGGATGGGCCGAACTGGTGACCCTGCCCGTGGCGCTCCCCGCGCACGGGCTGCCGGACGCGGCTGCGCTCGGCGAGAGCCTCCTCGCGTCCGGAGCGTTCGAGGAAACGACCGAGCTCCGCTTCCTGCCCGGCTGGCGATCGCCGCAGGCCCTGGCACGTCTCGCGCCCGGCGCACTGCGGCGTGTCCTCCTGGACATGGTGGCCGGGACCGAGCCCCGCGACCTGCCCGCAGGCGAAGCGGACGAGTTGGTGAGCGACGGCTTCGGGGTGCTGGTCGGGCTGCAGATCGACTGGGACATCCCCGTTTGGGACGAAATCGCGGCCGCGGGAGGCTTTCCTGGCGGCATGGATGACGAGGAGGCTGCCCAGGACCCGGAGCAGGCTCGCATGTCCGCCATTTTCGACAGGTGGCGCACGTCCGTCTTCCAGGCGAGCGGGGGCTGCGTTCCGCTGGCGCTGGTCTCACCCTCTGAGGTGGGGGCAGAGATCGCCGAGTTTCTCGACGAAGCCGGTGCGCAGACCCGGGGTCTCGAGGAGATCGTGGAGTTCATCGCGAAAGCCAAGCAGCAGGCGGGAGATGAAGACATTGTCTGCCGCGTGGAGATCGTCGGAGAGGGACTGGAACTGGCGCTCTACACCGAGGCGGGGCGGTTCCTCGACGGCTTGACCGTTCCGGAGGATCGGCTGCCAGCCAGGGCCGTCGAGATGCCTAGGCTGATTGGGAGCTTCGTGCGGGTAGTTCGGGAGGCGCCGGGCCGCTGACGGCAGCGGCGACCATGAAGCGATCAGCGATCTGGTGGTGCTGAAGGTCGATTGCTCACGCCGTAAACCTGGAGCGTCGTGCTTGGCCTCTCGGTCCGGATGGACGGTACCGCGCGAACTGCTGCGACAGGTTCAGCAAGAGCGTCGACCAGGGCCGAACAATGTTGGACCTAGCGCCAGGCTCCTGGCAGGGGGCTATCGCCGGACTTGGGTGGGAAGCGGCTGTAGAAGGCTCACACCGCAATGCCTGCTTCACCTTCGAGAGCGGACGAAAAGAACGTTTGCCCGAGTTCGCCCACTGTGACGTGGTCTGGCCAGAACTGGCCTGACCGCTATTGACTGGCAAGTGGAGCCGAGAAGAGCAGCACTCCTCACCATCGCTCGCGGCTGCCTAGCACCGAGCCCGGCGCCCAATTTACGTGAAGACACGCTCGGTCTCGGCCGCTACGGCTTGCGGCAGCATTCACCTAAAAAGCCGAGTGCCTGGGCCAACGCCTCGTCGGCAGAGCTCCGCGCCGTCCAGGGAAGATCGTAGGCGATCCACATGCTGACGCTTTCGGGCTTTTTCACGAAGCCTTCGGAATTCTGCGGATATGTCGGTTGCACCGTCAGATACTCCTTGATGTAGGCGCGTGTGCTGTAGCGGGCCGTGGAGCTCGGCCCGTGAAGCGCCTCGATCCGGATTTGCCGGGCCTGACCGCCGATATTGACGACAACCTCAATCACCTTCTCAACCGTGTAGAATTCGCTGCAGAAGTCGTATGCGCTCGGATCGAGCATCGTCGGGTTCTCCGGTCAGTTGGGTCGGCACGAAAGTGCTGCACCCATAGTGGCTCCGAATTTCCGACGCTATCGTGGACGATACGCGCGCGGCTCACTCCTGCAGATCCTGCAGATCCTGCAGAAGCTCTCATTTTGCAAGACTGATCCCGTTCCCTGTAAAGCATTGGAATCATTGCCCCTCGACTTTTGCAAAACCCTATTGCAGAATCCTGCCATGAAAGTTGGCTACGCCCGCATCTCGACCGACGAGCAGTCGCTTGCCCTGCAACGGGCTGCGCTGACGGCTGCCGGGTGCGCCAAGGTGTTCGAGGATCGCGACGCGTCAGGGGTGGCGACGAACCGGCCAAGTCTCGAGGCGGCGCTTGCCCGCATCGGCGACGGCGACGTTCTCGTCGTCTGGAAATTGGACCGCCTCGGGCGGTCGCTGCCGCATCTGATCGAGACGGTGCGCCAGTTGGGCGCACGCGGGGCCGGTTTCACGTCGCTGTCGGAAAGCATCGACACAACGGTAGCGGGTGGCACACTGATCTTTCATATGATGAGCGCACTGGCCGAGTTCGAACGCGCCTTGATCGTGGAGCGGGTCAACTCCGGTATTGCTTCCGCGAAGAAGCGCGGGAGTCATGTTGGGCGACCGCGCAAGCTGACGCCCGAACAAATCGCACACGCACGCGAGGCCATCGACGGCGGCCAGCAAACACCTGCTAGCATGGCCGGACTGCTCGGGGTCGATCATTCGACCCTGTGGCGGTCGATGCGGCGCCTGGAGGCGAATGCCAATGGACGCTGACGAGATCGATTGGGCGTGGCAGGAAATGCACCTGCATGTCCGCCTGAGAGATAGCGACGGCGATGCGTTCGAGACGCTTTTCCAAGATATCGGAAAGGCGCTCTGGGGCACTGCCTTCTATTCGACAATTCCGATGGGCAGCCGAGGCGACCTGAAATGCGATGGCTGGCGATCCGATGTCGGCCACGTCTATCAGTGTTATGGTCCGCGCTACGGGCAAGCGGATGTCCGGGATGCGCTCAAGAAGGTAGAAGAAGATTTCAGGGGAGCGAAAGATCACTGGAAGGATTTGCTGAAAAAGTGGTGGTTCGTCGTCGGCCTCTATAGGGACAAGGTGCCGTCCGAAGTCGCGCGCCTGATGGCTGAACTTACGAACGAATTAAAGGTTCCGTCAGGCGTATTGCATCGGGGCGATATCGTCGATTTGGCACGCGGCATAGAAGCCGGGCTTCGTGCAAAAATGTTCGGTGGGCGCGCTCCCGGCAGCGGGGACATGAACAGGCGGGCGACATACGAGAATATTGGGCGCGCCCTTGCCTACATCCGGTCTGATATTTCCCGCTTGCCGCTTGAGCCTATCCTGCTGCCAACGGCGGTGGACGCAAAGGTGGCTTTCAACCTGCTACCTGACAGCGTGCGTCACTTCTTCGGCATCAGTACGGCGGCGGCCAGGCGGGTGGAAAAATACATCGACGATCGTGCAGACCCGGACGAAGGCGCGCGCATGGCCGCTGGATTCACTTCGCGCTATCAGCAGCTGCGATCTGAGGGTGCGGAGCCTACCGAAGCTTTCAAGCAATTGCTCATTTTTGCGGGCGGTGCAACGGGCGATCCGGATAGAGAGGTTGCCGCGCTGGCTATCGTCACGCACTTCTTCTCCACCTGTCAGATTTTCGATCAGCCGCCGGAGGTGGGACATGATCCTGCCTGACCGGAACATCGCACCGGATCGCGCGCTGCTGACCATCGGCGGCATCATCTTTGACCGGCTTGGGGAGCCTATGACGGTTTCCCGACTGTGGGACGAGATTCGGGAGCTTCACCAGAAGCGCCCGATCTCCTACGTCTGGTTCCTGCTGTCCGTCGATCTGCTGTTCGTCATGAACCTTGTCTGGTTCGATCAGGACGGCTTGCTGAGACGCAGCGCTCAGCGGGTGGCAGGCTAATGCTTTACCGTCTCTCAGCAGATCACCCGTCCTTCAAGACCATCCAGTTTCGGAAAGGCTTGAACATCGTCCTTGCGGAACGCCAGCTTTCGGCCGGCGGAGACGATGAGGATCAGAAAGCGCCGGTACGTCGCACGCGCAATGGGGCTGGAAAATCCAGCATCATCGATCTCGTTCACTTTCTCTTGGCGGGAGACGCGGAAGGCGCTTTGAAAGCGCAAGCGGTGCGCGACTGGACCTTCGAGTTATCCCTTAATGTTGGTGATGAATACCTCGCCGTACGGCGTAGCCCTTCGAGCCCGCGAGTCTCGGTACGAAAGGAAGGGCCGGGGTCTCTAGACAGCACGGATGCTGAGCCGCTCGCGAACGTGGCTTGGACAAGCCATCTCGGGAAGGCGTGGTTTCAGCTCAACAGCGGCAGGCAATCTGGTGCTGCTTCCTTTCGTCAGCTGATCTCCTATTTTGCGCGGCGGCGGCGGGACGGCGGCTATGACGATCCGGTCCGCACTTTCAGGGCACAGACCAACGCTATTAGTGAAACGAACCTTGCCGTTCTGTTTGGTCTGGATGCCGAAGTGGTGCGGCGGTTTCATCGGTCCAAAAACGAACTGAAGCAGATCCAGACTGCGCAGAAAGCCCTCCGCGATCTTGAAAAGGTTGCGCCTTCTGGAGCGCGGCGCGTCGATCTCGAGGCCGCACTATCCGCCCAGATCGCGGCGGCGACGTTAGCGCGCGATCACTTGGACGAGCGTATCAAGAGCTTCAACGTGCTGCCGGTTTTTCGTGATCTTGAGCAGGAACTTGCGACGCTGAACGAACATAGCCGCGACCTGTCTGACGAAGACGTGCTGGACCGCGAGTCGATCGACGCCAATCGGCGCGCCCTTGAGGCCGAGGGACAGGATCGTGCGCCGCGTCTGGAAGCGCTCTTTGCAGAGGCGAAGATGGTGTTCCCCGATATTGTCAACCGGCGCTACGAGGAGGTTGCCCGCTTCCATCATCAGCTGATCGCAAACCGTCAGGCTCAATTGCAAAGCGAGATTGCAAGCGCGCAACGCAGGATGGAAGAACGGCGGCCAGAGAGAGAGCATGTTGAGGTCCGACGCCGTCAGATCACTGCAGCCCTTCGTACGGGAGGCCCGGCTGACGAACTGCTGCGTTTGCGCGATGAGCTATCGGAAAAGGATGGCGTTGTTCGGGTGCTGGAAGCGCGGCTGAACGAAGCGCGCAAGCTGGAGACGCAGGCTGAAGAGAAGCAGCGAGAGATTGAGGATGCGACACGCGCGTTGCGCCAAGATCGCCGGGAGCGTTCCTCCATCGCAAATCAGGCAAGCCGTACTTTCTCGGAAATTTCTGAGCGCCTTTACGAAAGGCCCGGCGAGCTGGCGATTTCGGCAAACGAGCAAGGGCTGCGGTTCGTTCCCAGCATCCCCTCCGCCCAAAGTGCGGGGATTATGAGCATGCAGATTTTCTGCTTCGATTTCACCATGGCCGCGCTCTGCCGTAGCCGGGGAATGGGGCCAGGATTTCTCATCCATGACAGCCATTTGTATGAGCCGGTTGACGGGCGGCAGTTTGCGCGCGCGCTTCGTATTGGCGCGGAGTACGCCAAGGAAATTGGTATTCAGTACATCGTAACTCTCAATTCGGATGAGCTTGCTCGGGCCGAGACCGAAGGCAGCGAAGATTTCCGCAGCTTCGTCTTGGACCCCGTGCTTTCGGATGCACCTGGGGGAGGGCTGTTCGGAATAAAGTTCGACTGACAGCTGTCATCGTTCGGCTTCCCCCGGAATGACCGCTTTCGGGAAGCGGTCAAGTTCGGCCGGACGACCGTAGTGGGCGCGAAGCAGCCGCCTGTGCTGGCGATGACGCAATGTCTGCTTCCACTTCAACGTCCGATTTTGCTCCTACGATCACCAATGTCGCGGAAGGGTCGGAGACGGCGGTAGCCGCCCTTCAATCCTCGATCAGATGCCAGCCGGTGATCAGGGCGCGGGTGGCGATATTGAAAGAGTAGACGCAGCCTCCTCCCGTGCCTGGCTGGTCCTCGGCCCGGCTGATCGGCACCCCCTTGAGATGGCAGAGGAAGAGCGCGCCGACACCGCCGTGTGAGATAACGGCGATGTCCCCGGGGCCGGGTGCCTCCGCCATGACGCGCTCCAGCGCGGCCACGATCCGGCGCTGGGCATCGACCGCGCGCTCCCACCCGCGCACGCTCCTCTCCGGATGCGCGAAGAAGAGGTCGGCCGTCGCCTCAAATTCCGCCCTGGGGAGATAGCCGGTCGCCGAGCGGTCGTTCTCGCCGAGTTCCGCAACAATGACTGGCTGCAAGCCGAAGCGGTCCGCCACGAGGCGGGCGGCGTCGGTAGCCTTGCGCTCGGCGCTGCTGAACACCGCGCCTAGCCGGCTCATCCAGGGGTTCTCCAGCGCCAGGTTCATCCGTCGGACTCCCTCCGGGGAGAGCGGCCACTCCGGCACCGGCACGGAGGGGTCGATGACGACCTCCGGATGCGTGATGAAGTGCAAGGTCGGCATCATGGTCCGCCAGCATGGGTCAGCGATGATTGTGTCGTCAGGGGGCGAGCCTGTGCCCGCCGATTGCGGAAGGTCCGGAAAGGCTCGGACGCAGCTATGGATCGGACATGGTGCCCTGGTACGGGTAAGCCAACTCTTCAGGCATCCTCGTCCAACGCATCGAGGTCGACTTGCTGGATGGAGAACCAGATCGGCTCAGGGCTGCGCGCTGCCGTGCGCAGGATCGGCTTGGCAGCGGCGAGCAGGTCCTCCAACGAGCGGAACGGGTTGACCGCCTCCTCGCCGTCGCTGGTTCGCATCAGCAGAGCATAGCCCATCTTGCCGGCCCGTGCTTCCGGCGCTGGAGCAGACGACCGCGGAGCCGCCTTGCTGCCGCCTACACGTGGAGCAGGCTGTGCTGGCGGTCGCACAGGCTGCGGGTCCAGTGCGGGAGGTGCGGGCAGGGGAGAGGCGGCTGTCGCAGGGACTGGACTTGGTCGGGGAGCATCAGCCACCGCGAGTGCAGCAGCCGGTTCCGATGCGGGCTCGACTGGTACCCCGAAAAGATCGGCCGGGACGGCGTTCACTGGGGCATGGCTGGGCTCAGCGTTGGCAGGAGCAGTCGTAGAGATGGCGCTGTTCGCCTCCGGGCCGTCCTGCCGGCGCAGCTTGGCCAGGATGGCGTAGATGTTGGCCGGCGTGCAGCCATAAGCCGCAGCCACCTCGGCCACCTTCTGCCCTTCCACCTCGACCCGCTGCCGAATGGCCGCATGTTCCTCCCGCGGGATCCTCGCCATCTTCCCTCTCCGCCCCCAAGGTCCGGGCCGCCCTGCCCAACACGCGATCGGCCCGGCCCAGACCCGCATACTGGGAGGCACTCTCAAATTCAAATTTGAATTCTTGGTCGCTCAGTCCCGGAGTGTTCTCAATTTGGGCTGGTTCTGGAGCTGGTCCGAGAGGAAACCCGGGCGACGCCCCCCATCTTCCCGGCATGACGCTGGTCGCCGGGAACCCTGATGGCTGAGGCCGCGCTCGGCGCTCCAACCGAGGCGCTGGCCGGCCTGGTGGAGCGGGTCACCTTCCACAACGCCGAGAACGGCTTCTGCGTGCTGCGCGTCAAGGCCCGCGGCCACAAGGACCTCGTCACCGTGGTCGGCCACGCGACCACCATCGCGGCCGGTGAGTGGGTGCAGCTCTCGGGCAGCTGGAGCAACGACCGCACCCACGGCCTGCAGTTCCGCGCCTCCTTCCTGAAGGCCACCCAGCCCACCACCGTCGAGGGCATCGAGCGTTACCTCGGCTCCGGCATGATCCGCGGTATCGGCCCGGTCTATGCCCGCAAGCTGGTCCGCGCCTTCGGCGAGGGGGTGTTCGAGCTGATCGAGGCCGAGCCCGCCCGCCTGCGCGAGGTCACCGGCATCGGCCCCAAGCGCGCCGCCCGCATCGTCGCCGGTTGGGCCGAGCAGAAGGTGATCCGCGAGATCATGCTGTTCCTGCACAGCCACGGCGTGGGCACCTCCTGGGCGGTGCGCATCTACAAGACCTACGGCGCGGATGCGGTGCAGGTCATCACCGACAACCCCTACCGCCTCGCCCGCGACATCCGCGGCATCGGCTTCCGCACCGCCGACGTGGTGGCGGGCAAGCTCGGCATCGCGCCCACGGCCAGCATCCGGCTGCGGGCCGGCATCTCCTTTGCCCTGGCCGAGGCCACGGGGCAGGGACACTGCGGCCTGCCGGTGGAGGAGGTCACCGCCCAGACCGCGGCACTGCTCGAGGTGCCGCTCGAGCTGATCGGCACCGCCTTGGAGCTGGAACTCGCAGACGGCGAGGTGGTGGCCGACACGCTGGAAGGGCGACCCTGCATCTTCCTGGCCGGCCTCTGGCGGGCCGAGCAGGCCATCGCCGAGCGGCTGCGCACCCTGGCCGCCGGCGCGCCGCCCTGGCCGGCCATCGATGCGGAGAAGGCCGTCCCCTGGGTGGAGGGCCGCACCGGCCTGGCCCTCGCCCCCAGCCAGCGCGAGGCGCTGCGCCTGGCCCTGGCCAGCAAGGTGCTGGTGATCACCGGCGGGCCGGGGGTGGGCAAGACCACCCTGGTCAACTCGGTGCTGCAGGTGCTGCGCGCCAAGGGGGTCGAGGTGGCGCTGTGTGCCCCCACCGGGCGGGCCGCCAAGCGCCTGAGCGACAGCACCGGGCTGGAGGCCCGCACCATCCACCGGCTGCTGGAGACCGACTCCAAGACCGGCGGCTTCAAGCGCGACGACACGAACCCCCTGGCCTGCGAGCTCCTGGTGGTCGACGAGACCTCGATGGTGGATGTCCCGCTCCTGCGCGCCCTGCTGCGGGCCTTGCCGGACGGCGCCGCCCTGCTGCTGGTGGGCGACGTGGACCAGCTGCCCTCGGTCGGGCCGGGACAGGTGCTGGCCGACATCATCGGCTCAGCGACCGTGCCGGTGGTGCGGCTGACGGAGGTGTTCCGCCAGGCTGCCCAGAGCCAGGTGATCACCAACGCGCACCGCATCAACCGCGGCCAGATGCCCGAGCTGCGGGCCGGGGAGGGGTCGGACTTCTTCTTCGTCGAGGCGGACGAGCCGGAGGAGGGTCTGCGCAAGCTGCTGGCCGTGGTGGGGCAGCGCATCCCGGCACGCTTCGGGCTGGACCCTGTGCGCGACGTACAGGTGCTCTGCCCGATGAACCGCGGCGGGCTGGGTGCGCGCTCGCTCAACATCGAGTTGCAGGCCGCGCTCAACCCGCCCGGCGAGCTCCGGGTGGAGCGCTTCGGCTGGACCTACGGGGTGGGCGACAAGGTCATGCAGGTCGCCAACAACTACGACCGCGACGTGTTCAACGGCGACCTCGGGGTGGTGTCGGGTGTCGACGCCGAGGAGGGGGAACTCACGGTCCGCTTCGAGGGGCGAGAGGTCAGCTACGGCTTCGGGGAGCTGGACGAGCTGGTGCTGGCCTATGCCACCACCATCCACAAGAGCCAGGGTTCGGAGTACCCGGCGGTGGTGATCCCGCTCACCACCCAGCACTACCCCATGCTGGCCAGGAACCTGCTCTACACCGGCGTCACCCGGGGCAAGCGGCTGGTGGTGCTGGTGGGCCAGCGCCGGGCACTCGGCATCGCCGTGCGCAACGGCAGCGCTCGCCGGCGCTGGTCCAAGCTCGGCGAGTGGCTCGGTGGTGCCCCTCGTCGGCTGGCGGAGCCGCTCTGACCGTTCGGGCAGCAGCGGCAGCCACCTGCCGCTTGCTCCTGACAGGGGCGGTTACGGCCCTCATGCCCGCGAACGAGGACGGGTCTGCTTGGGTGCATGCCCGAGGGCAAGCTCATCCTCGGCTGGCTTGCGCTAATGCGGCCGCAGTTCTCCCCAGGACGCATCCCACACGCCGTAAAGATCAATGATTACGAGCGGAGCCTGCAGCGTCTGGGCCCTTCTGATGCCGTCATTGATGGCCAGTGCGGCCGGACGGACGACCAGCCCCGGGCCTGCGGGCAGATCGCCTACGAGGTGAGGGTTCTGGTGGCCGCCTGGTGGCACCACCACGCCGATCAGCTTGCCACCATCATCTTCCGTGATGTGGACGGCCACTTCCACCGGAAGCGCCGTTTGACGGCCGCTGAAGACCCCTTGGCCCAACATCTCTGATCTCCCTGCCAGCGTTACGCTGGCGAGAGACCCTAGCAGGGTCGTTGCGCTGTCACCCAGCCGATCCTGCGTCAGGCAGTGCCGTGCGAGCCGTCGAGCATCACTTCCACGGACTGGCAGGCAAGGTCGCCCGCTTCGGCATCATGCGCCATCACGAGCACCTTGCCTCCGGAGCGGACCGTGGTGGCCAGCCCCGCGAGAAGGTGCTCGGGGAGGTTGACGCTGGCCCAGGGCTGATCGGGCAGCAGCCACAAGCGGTCATCGGCTTCCATGCTGTTCCCCGGCCTGTCCAGGTCATGCAGCAAGGCCTGGAAGGGCAGGGCGGCGACTAGTCCCACCGAGAATGCCGGCCCGTCACCTGCGATCAGCGTGCCGGTTCCGTCATAGATGGCGCCGAACTCAGGCGGTCTTCCTGGCTCTGTCACGCGCTCGTACCTCTTCTCAGCCGCATTCCTGCGGCCGCGACATGCTCAACGTTGATCCCTGTTTCACCCAGCCGGAGGTACCGATCCGCAGCGGTCCTCAACCCGCCAGCTTCACCATCGACAGATGCGGGCGATACAGGTTGCCGCTCTTATCCTTCACCTCGACGCGGGTACCGCGCACCGTAGGCGCCGTCTTCACGACAGTGCCGCGGCGCGCAGTTTTCACACCAGCGCCGGTCGTCATGAAGCGGACACTCTCACCGCGCTTGAACTGATTGGCCATGGTCAGGCCTCCTTCAACGATTCCACTGCATTCTGAATTGTCGAGCCCAGGCCAGAAGCGACGTGGCAAGGTTCCTGAGCAGAAATGGCTCCGCAGCGAGACGGACACACTTCATAAGCCGATCTGCTCTGCCAAGGATAGCACACGTTCAGGTTCACCTGGTCTCGTGAGACCAGATGATCTCTCGTCTGAGTACGCTGCTGGGCATGGATGCAGAAGTATGGACGCTACACACCAGCATAAGGTGCGATGCTCCGATATCACGGGCGTTCAACGCGCAGCGCATCGATCCGGCGTCACTGGTCCCGTAGATCCTTTTTGTTCGACCGATACGCCTTCTGCAGCATAGCTTGGCGACGGCGCTCGACTTCCTGCGCCATCCTGTCCTTTGTCACTTCCAGTGCCGCCAATTCCTGGCTCAGCTTCTGAAAACTTGCCCAGCGGCCCGCGTCGAGCACGCCGCTTTCCAGTGCCTCGCGCACTGCACAGCCTGGCTCGGTGCTGTGCCCGCAGTCGCGAAACCGGCAGTTCCGGGCCAAGTCTTCTATGTCGTCGAAAACCGTGCTTAGGCCCGCATCCGCATCGATCAGGCCCACTTCGCGGATACCCGGTGTGTCGAGGATCAGCCCACCGCCAGGCAGCAGGACGAGCTGGCGATGGCTGGTGGTGTGATACCGGCGCGCTTATGAAGTGACTTTTCCAATCCAGGGATAGCTAGTGAGGGAGCGGAGGCGATCTGGCGTCAGGGCATTCCAGGCTTGGCAGCAGGCGTCGACGATGGCGGCGTTGCTGTGGAG
>NZ_JBLLEB010000042.1:0-32206 GCF_047690175.1 Roseomonas sp. BN140053
ACCTGCCGCTTGAATGCGACACTGTGGGAACGGTGCCGTGCCATGACTTCCATCCTCCGGAAGCCCAGCCAGAGAGGTCAATCCATTTCGCCCAAGCCGTCCACCAGGAGGGGCGCACTCCAAACAGAGGGCAGTACCCGCCCTCATTTACCCATCCGATTTGTGCTCGATCGAAACGCGCTGGCGCGTAGCCTCGGCCTGCTCAAACGATTGCTTCTGGCTCGGACCAGTGAGGCAGGCCATGGCGTTCGGTCTTTTCGACGCAAGGAGACGATGACGTACAGCAGGTGGTCGGTCTGTACCCATCTGCTGAGGGCCGCGGGTCAAATTGCAGGTTTACGCTTGACGGCTGGCTTGCGTGACCATGCCTTGGCCAGCGTTGCGACAGCCTTGGCATGATCAGCAATATTGACTGTGCTGGGGTCGAACGGCCCGCCAGCCCATTCGATCATCTCGGCATGGTTCTCGTGCTGCGGATCGGCGACGGCCTCAAGGAACTCGGCATAGCCCCATGGGCCGCCAACATCCTCGGGCGGGCAGCGCCCCACGGCGTCGATCAGGAGCGGATATGTCAGGCTGGGTACGCCGTCCGTGATGCGCTCAATCTTGACTGCGTGGTCCCAACCGTCTCCGAAGTCGTAGAGGTATCGCAGGGTCTTCGCGCCGGTCTCCTCGACGACGTTCAGCAGGCGTGCCTTGCGGGCATCGAGGGGGCCTTCGCCCCAGTCCGGGTCGGGAATGCCCCAGCCCACATCGCGGGCCCGGATTTCGTAGAGATGGCTGTTGGTCCAGCCCATGGCGGCCTGGAGCACGAGGTGCAGGCGATCGAGCCGGATCGTCAGCGGCACTTCGACCCGGCGCAGGACCGTGGGCTTGACCTCGTCAAGGGTGATCTTGAGCCGGGCGATGCTGTTGCTGGTCATGCCGCCGCCTTTCGTCGCTCCATGGTTCGCACCCAGTTCCGGGGCAGCAGTTCATCCAGCCCGGTGGCCGTGGCCGAGGTTGTGGATCGGGACGCTCCGGGCGGGCAAGCCCTGGCGCGTTCCTGACCATCAACCGCTCGGCGGAGTGACCAATGACTGACAGCAGCGATACCGCCTCCGGTTTCACGAAGGGCCATGGCGATCAACCGCAGCCTGAAGGTATGAGATTGAGGTGGATGAACCCGGCGAGCTTGCTCGCACCCGCGCGGAGGAGAATGGCTATGGAGCCGAAGCGTGTTACCATGAGCGAGGTTTCCCTACGAGACGGCTTGCAGATCGAGCCGAGCTTCCTGCCGACGGATGCTAAGGTCGCGCTCGCCGGCGCCCTGGCCGACGCCGGGCTGAGCCGAATCGAGGTGACGGGGTTCGTTCATCCCAAGGTCATCCCGCAATTCACCGATGCCGAAGCCGTGCTCGCCGCCCTGCCGCGGCGCCCCGGGGTCCGCTACGCCGCCTTCGTGCCGAACGCACGCGGCGCCGAGCGCGCCGTGGCGGCCGGCGTGGATGACCTGAAATGCGGCATTGCGGTCAGTGACAGCTTCAACAGCCTCAATATCCGCATGAGCACGGAACAGGGCATGCGCGCGCTGGACGAGATCGCCCGCGTCGCGGCGGGCACGGCGAGCCGGATCGCCGGCGTGGTCGCCACGGCCTTCGGTTGCCCCTACGAGGGGCCGGTGGACCCGGCGCGGGTGGACCGGCTCTTCGCGCAGCTCCTCGAGCTCGGCGCACCCGTGATCTACCTCGCCGACACCACGGGCATGGCCAATCCCGCCGCGGTGCGTCGGCTGGTGGAGCACCTGCGCGGGCGTTGGCCGGGCGCGCGGATCGGGCTGCATCTGCACAACACCCGCGGGCTGGGGATCGCCAATGCCCTGGCCGGGCTGGAGGTGGGGGTCACCGATTTCGAGGCTTCCGTCGGCGGCCTGGGCGGCTGCCCCTTCGCGCCGCGGGCCGTGGGCAACGTGTGCACGGAGGACCTGGTGCACATGCTGCACGAGATGGGGATTGAGACCGGGCTGGACCTCGACGCCCTGCTCGCGGCGGCCGGGATGGCGCAGGAGATGGTGGGGCGCACGCTGCCGGGCATGGTGCTCAAGGCCGGCAAGGCGAGCGAGCGGCACGCCGTCGGAACAGCCGCAGTCAAGCTCGACTAGGGGCGGTTGCGGACCGCGCCCGCGGAGCGGCTGTTCGTATTCTTGCTGCCACGATGCCGGACAGGCGGCAGCGCGGCAGCGGGCGTAGGGCGGTGCCCGGGAGCGAGCGGGGACTATTCGGGCTGAATGCCGGCTGCGCGGATGATGTTGCCCCAGCGCGTGATCTCGCTATCCACCAGGGTGCGCACCGCCTCGGGCGTCACCTGTTCCGGCGGGAAGGGGCGGGTGCCCATGTCGGCCAGGCGCGCGACCACCTGCTCGTCGCGCAATCCCGCCTGCAGCGCGGTGACCAGCCGCGCGATCACCGGCTCCGGCGTGCCACGGGGCGCCTGCAGGGCGTGCCAGATCCCGAGATCGAAGCCCTGCACCCCGATCTCCGCGGTGCTGGGCGTGTCGGGCAGGATCGACAACCGCTCGCGGCCCACGGCGAAGATCGGCCGCACCCGGCCGGTCTCGACCAGCCCCACCGTGCCGCGCGTCGGGCTGTCGCAGAGCAGGTCCACCTGCCCGCTCACCACGTCGTTCATGGCCGGCGCCGTGCCGCGATAGCCGACCTCCGCGATCCGGGCGCCTGGCAGCCGGTCGAGCAGCAGCAGCCCGCAGAGATGTGAGGCGGAGCCCAGGCCGGCATTGGCCATGGAAAGGGGCGGGGTGCGCGTGCGCAGCAGCTCGATGAGCCCGCGCGGATCGTCAGCGCCGAGGTTCTGGCGGGCGAAAACTGCCAGGGGCAGCTCGGTGATGAGGCCGACCGGCGCGAAGGCGCCCCGCGGGTCGTAGGGGAGCTGGCGGTACAGGCTGGCCGTGGTAGCCAGGGCGATGTGGTGCAACAGCAGCGTGTAGCCGTCCGGCGCGGCCCGCGCCGCGGTGGCTATGCCGATCGTGCCTCCCGCCCCGGTGATGTTCTGGATCACGATGGGGCGGCCGAGGTCGCGCGACATCGCCTCCCCCAGCACGCGGGCCACGGCATCGGCCGGGCCGCCCGCGGCCAAGGGCAGCACCACGGTGATGGCGCGGTCGGGATAGGCGGCGCTGGCGGAACCGGGCTGCACCAGCAGCCACAGCGCGCCGAGGGCCATCAGCAAGCGTTTCATCCGTTTCCTCCTCCCGGAATGTCGGCTGGTCACTTCCGGGTTGCTTCCCGGTGATTTCGTTGTGCGCGACCTTTGGGCCACGTCGCTATTCGCGCCGGCGAACCGGCTGTTCCGCTTCCAGGGCCACGATCTCCGCCTCGGAGCAGCCTGCCTCCAGCAGCACCTCGCGCGTGTGCTCGCCCAGCCGCGGCGCGTGCCGGCGCAGGCTGCCGGGGGTGCCGCTGAGCTTGGCGGGCAGGCCGACCGTTTCCACCTCCCCCAAGGTGGGATGCGGCTGGCTGAGCCGCATGGCGCGGTGTCGGGCCTGCGGGCTGTCGATCGCTTCCGCCAAGGTGCAGATCGGGCTCGCCGGCACGCTGTAAGCGCGCAGCGCCGCCATCCACTCATCGCGCGGGCGGGTGGCGAAGACCGCGTCCAGCAGCGCGTCCAGGGCCGCGACGTTCGCGAGGCGGTCCCTGTTGGTGGCAAAGAGCGGATCGTCGGCGAGTTCCGGCCGACCGAGTGCGGTGCAGAAGGCGCGCCACATCCCCTGGTCGCTGGCGCCACTGCTGATCCAGCCGCCGTCGCCGGCGCGGAACGCGCGGTTGGGCACGAATTCCGGATGCGCCGAGCCGAGGCGGCGGGGCGGCTCGCCGGTGCCGAACAGCATGGGCAGGTAGATCAGCGTATGGGCGAAGAGGGCGACGTCGAACAGCGCGACGTCCACGTGCTGGCCGCGCCCGGTGGCGTCGCGCGCGCGCAGCGCCGCCGTCACCGCGAAGGCCGCCTGCTGGGCCGCGAGCACGTCCGGCACGGCCGGTACCAGCTTCACCGGTGCCCCTTCCGCCTCGCCGGTGGCGGCCATCATGCCCGACCAACCCTGCACGATCAGGTCGTAGGCCCCCTCGTCGCGCAGCGGCCCATCCTGGCCGTAGCCGGAGATGGAACAGGCCACCAGACGCGGGTGCCGATCGAGCAGTCCGGCGATCGACAGGTCCAGCCGGTCCATCACGCCGGGCCGGAAATTCTCGATCAGCACGTCCGCCCCGTCCAGCAGGCGATGCAGGGCGGCCTTGCCGGCCCGGCTCTTCAGGTCGAGCACCACCCCGCGCTTGTTGCGGTTCACCCCCATGAAGTAGAGGGATTCGCCCTCCCGGACGGGCGGCATGGAGCGGTAGCGGTCGCCCCCCGGCGGCTCCACCTTCACGACCTCGGCGCCGTAATCGCCCAGGATCATGGCGGCCAGGGGGGCGGCGCCGTACTGGCCCAGTTCCACCACGCGCACGCCGGCCAGCGGGCCGGGCCGGGCAGGATCACTCATCGCCGCGGCACCCGCGGGACTGGCCCAACGGTCGAGGTGCCGTGGCTGCGGGGATGGCCGACCATGCTGCTTCGCTCCCTCACCGTCCTCGGAATACCGGGCGGCGCTTCTCGTTGAAGGCGCGCACACCTTCGTGCCGATCCTCGGTGGGGATGGTACGTTCATAGGCCTGCACTTCCAAGAGCAGCCCGGTGGTGAGGTCGGTCTGCAGCCCCTGGTGCACGGCCTTCTTGATCTGTCGCACGGAGATGGGCGCGTTGGCGCTGATGCTGCGTGCCACCTCCAGCACGCGCGGCATCAGCTCCTCCGGCTCGCAGACCGCGTTGACCATGCCCCAGCGCTCCGCCTGCTCGGCAGTGAAGGGACGGCCGGTCAACAGCAGCTCCTTGGCGCGGCGCTCGCCGATCGCGCGCGGCAGGTTCTGCGTCCCGCCGGCGCCCGGCATGATGCCGCGCGTCACCTCCGGCAGCGCGAAGGTGGCGGTGCGCGAGGCGTAGAGGAAGTCGCAGCACAGGGCCAGCTCGCAGCCGCCGCCGAAGGCCGCGCCATTCACGGCGGCGATCACCGGCACGGCGCTGTTGAGGATGGCGTAGGCGCTTTCCTCCGCTATGGCGTGCTGCAGGCGCCAGTCCTCGTCGCTCATGCCCTGGCGCTCCTTCAGGTCGCCACCGGCGGAAAAGGCCTTGTCGCCCGTTCCCGTCAGCACGATGCAGCGCAGGTCACCGGGGGTGAAGGCGAGGGGGCCGAAGACGCGGCGAAGATCCTCCATGGTGGCAGTGTCGATGGCGTTGCGCGCTTCAGGGCGGTTGAAGCGCACGATCAGCAGCCCCGCCTCGGGCTCCTCCACCAGCAGTCGCCGCAGGCCTTCATAATTGCTCATGGTGCCACCTCCCTTGCTGCCCAACCTTCGGCGGAGTGACGTCACGGCGTCGCCCCACGCGAGCGGAGCTCACCCACTCTGTCCGTGAACGTGTACCGGGGCGGGGTGGCCGGGGTAAACAGGCGCGGGTTCGGGCAGCAACGTCATGGAGATGGCTGGAAGAGATGTGCTAGGGCGATTGGGCCGCGCGGAGCACCGCGTTCGGGGCTCGAAGGTGCGGCCAGGCACTGAGTCGACACGCCGGCACTGCGAGTCACGCCGCAAAGCCGCTCCGTCTCGCTGCGACGAAACGTCGAGAACCCTTCATCGTATGACGCGCTGCGTCCGGCCAATGCGGATCGGGCGTGAGGCACACAGGCAGATCATCGATGCTCAAGTGCTTGAGGGCTACGTGAGCTGCTGCCGATTTGGTGGACACCGAGGTTAGGGTGTTTCGCGGGATCGGAGGGTGCAAATGGGGTGGCGACAGTTCGGCCGGGAGTTCAAGCTGGAGGCAGTCCGGCCGGTCAGGGAACGCGGGGTTTCGGTGGCACAAGCCAGTCGAGACCTGGATGTAGGCGAGAACGTCCTGCGGCGATGGACCAATGAGCTCACCTCCGATCCTGACCAAGCGTTTCCCGGTCAGGGCCAGCTCAGGCCTGAGCAGCACGAGATCGACCGGCTGCGACGTGATGTCGCCAAGCTCAAAGCGGAGCGCGACATTCAAAAAAGCCGCGGCCTACTTCGCGAGGGAGTCGCAGTGAAGTTCGGCTTCGTCGCGAAGCATCGAGGGATCTGGCCGGTGCGGTGGCTCTGCGAGGCGCTCGGTGTTTCGCGCAGTGGGTTTCATGCCTGGCTCATCCGGTCGCCCAGTGCCCGGGCGCGCAGCGATGAAGTTCTCGGCCCGCAGATCAAGGCCAGCTTCGTCGGCAGCGACCGGACCTACGGCGCCCGACGGGTGTGGCACGACGTGCTGGCCGGGGGTGGGGCGTGCGGACTGCATCGCGTTGAGCGCTTGATGCGCGAGCAGGGCTTGCAGGCGCGGCCACGCCGCAGGGGCCTGCCCTCGGACAAGGGCACTCGGAGCGAGGCAGCCGACAACGTGCTGAACCGGCAGTTCGAGGCCACGGCGCCGAACCAGAAGTGGATCGCCGACTTCACCTATCTGTGGACGGCCGAGGGGTGGCTCTACGTGGCGGCCGTCATCGACCTGTTCTCCCGCCGTGTGGTCGGCTGGTCCATGAGCGCCACGATGGCGGCCCAGCTGGTGGCGGACGCGCTGATGATGGCGATCTGGCGTCGCGGCAAACCGGCAGCAGCTCACACATCGTGGGCTAAAGAGAGAGTGCCCCCGCTGCTCGCTCGAGATGACGTACTGTGCGGTCCAAAGCCGCAGTGATCTCTTCCTGATGGGCGGCTAGCCGTTCGCGAGGGCCGCCGACACCAATGGCGAGGGGGCGTTGGCCCGGCGCCTCAGGAACAAGCATGGAGATCATACCCCCACCACGATGGACAGTGCTGCGCACGAAGTCCGTATCGCTGGCAAACACGCTACCTGCCATCCGGCAGGCATCGACGCGCACTTGGAGGGCGTCCAGAGGGAACTCCACCTCTGAGATCTCGCTCAGGGCTACCGTGCGTCGGTACACCTTCTCAATGAGACGTGGAGGTAGGCGGGACAGCAGCATCCAGCCGGGTCCCGACTGCACCAGTGGGCGCTTGGTGCCCGGTGGGCTCCACAGCTGCACTGCCTGAGTTGACCGGCAGGCCTCCACGTACTCCGCATGCACGTCGTTGATGGTTGCGAGGACGACGAGCTCCCCAGTGGACTCCCGCAGTTCCTCCATGGCTTCCAGCACAGGCCCTCGCTCCCAGGACACTGTGGAAACCCAGCTCACTAGGTTCTGCAGCCGGACGGTCGGCATGTAGGTGCGGCTACTAGCTCCGAAGCTCAGGTATCCCTGCGAAGTCATGCTCTTCAGGAGCGCTGCGGTCGACGAGATTGGGTACCGCCCTTTCTCAGCTATATCGCTCAGACAGAGCGGCCGCCGTGCTTCGCGGAACTGCTCGAGGATCTCGAACACACGGGTGGCCGATTTGACTGCAGGCTCGCGCGACATCGATCCAGCTCCCAGATCTCTGGATTTCACATATGTGGAATCATCTTGCATCTGCAAGAAAACCTTGTTCTCCTTTCTCTGATGGTGTGATGCTCCGCCGAAAGGACGGGGCAAGACCCTGATCCGCCAAGCTCCCAAGAGTGGAGCAGGCAAAGGGAGGAAAACGACATGCGTCGCCGTGCGCGCAAAGCAGGCCCGCCCGTTGGTCTTCAATCAAGCGTACACTCAGCGCCGCTTCTCACCTCGGCACGGCAGCAGCGAGCAACTTACGTCTCAGCTTGCCATAGTGTGGTCCCGGTGCACTTGCCGCCTCGCCCAGGTTTCCAGATGTCGAGCTGCTCTGCCCCATCCACCGGGCCATGGGGTCAGGGAAACTGGCGCTTCGCCTCTCTCCGACCTGCCTCAGCCAGACCTGATCATCCGACGCTGCAAAGCCGGTAGCCGGCCGATCCCGTGGCGCTCACGAGACGCGACGCGGCAGTGACACGCGGCGCCCAGAGCATCAGCACGGCACGATAGGCCGGACGATGCGGCTCAACGGCGTCGAAGCGAGATCGGGAACGGCGAAGAACAATAGAAGGGCGAAGGGGGAGGGCATGGAAGTGGCCAGCGAGGAGCGATCGTCGCACCGCGTGGTGAAGCGCCGAACTGTTTTGATGGGAGGTGCCGCCGCAGCTTTTGCACGCGTCGTTACCGTGCGCGCAGAAGAGCGTTTCCCCTCGCGACCGATCCGCATCCTGATACCTTTTGCGCCGGGCGGCATTACCGATACCATGGCCCGGTTGCTGGCCGAGCGTCTGTCGGCGCGGCTGGCCAACGCCCCTGTGGTGGCGGAGAACAAGGCAGGCGCCACCGGCATCATCGCCATGCGCGAGGTCGCAGCCGCCCCGCCGGATGGCCACACCCTCATGGTCGCGGGCCTTTCCAGCGTGGTGCTCGTCCCCGCCGTCAACCCTGGCGCCAAGCTCGCGCCGTTGACCGACTTCACACCCCTGGCACTGGCCGCCGACTACCCCATCGTCATGGTGGTGAACCGCAAGCTGCCGGTGCATTCCGTCGAGGAGTTCGTTGCCTACGCGAAGAGCAAGCCCGGCGGGGTGAGCTACGGCTCCGTCGGCGTCGGCTCAATCCACCAACTGGTGTCGGAGTTGTTCTCGCAGCAGACCGGCATACAGATGATCCACGTTCCCTCGCGTGGTGGGCCAGCCTCCTTGATGTCGTTGCTGGCCGGCGACCTGGACGTGATGTTCGAAGTACTTCCCGTGACGATGCCCTATATCGAGAGTGGCGAGTTCCGGGCACTGGCCGTCCTCAGCCCCGAGCGCGTACCGCGCCTGCCAGCAGTGCCTACCATGGTAGAGCAGCGGCTAGGCGATGTCGTGCTGTCAAGTTGGATTGGGGTTTACGGCCCTGCCGGTATTCCACCCGCCTTGCGCGACCGGCTGAGTAACCTGCTCGTCGCGATCGTGCAGGAGCCCGAGACGGCTGCCCGGCTGCGCCAGATCGGCTTTGAGCCGCGGCCGCTCAACACGGCGGCATTCACTGACTTCCATCGTGAGCAGGCTGAACGCTGGGGCAGCTTCCTGGCCGAGCGCGGGATCCGCATGGAATGAGAGCCTCGCACCATGATCTGCCGAGGCGGCCCGACATCCTCATGACCCGGACCGGGACGGCGCGCCGGCAGACCAGTGACCTAGCGGCGCGAATTGGTGTCACCAACTCCGGCACCGTGCAGGCGCCCGACGAAAATCAGGCAGGGAACTGACGATGGACCTTCTGCTCTCCTTCGTCCTCAACGGCCTCGTTTACGGCGTGTTGCTGTTCCTGACCGCCGCCGGGCTGTCCATGATCGTCGGTCTGATGAACGTCGTCAGCCTGGTGCACGGCTCATTCTTCATGCTGGGGGCTTATGTCGGGCTGACCTTGTACAACGTCACCGGCAGCTTCTGGTGGGCCCTGCTGCTCGCCTGGATCCCGTCGGCAGTGGCTGGCGCCGCGATCGAGATCGCCTGCCTGCGGCCCCTCTACCGCCGCGGCCACCTGGACCAGGTGCTGCTGACCTTCGGCTTCACCTTCGTCTTCTCGGACCTCGTCCAGACCATTTGGGGGCGCGACAACCATGCACTGCCGCCTCCAGGGCTGTTTGAGAGCAGTGTCGAGGTGCTGGGCGGCCTGATCCCGAGCTATCGGCTCTTCATCATCGGCTTCGGCCTGCTACTCGCAGCAGCGCTCTGGGCGCTCCTGGACCGCAGCCGCCTCGGCGCCATGGTCCGCGCGGGCGTGGACGACAGCGCCACGGCCGAGGGGCTGGGCATCAACGTGTCGTTGCTGTTCACCAGCGTCTTCGCTATGGGCGCGGGAATGGCCGCCCTGGCGGGGGTGGTGGCGGGCCCGGTTCTCGGCCTTTCCCTGGGGATGGATGTCGGCATCCTGATCCCTGCCTTCATCGTGATCGTGATCGGCGGGATGGGCAGCCTGCGCGGTGCGCTGGTGGGTAGCCTGCTGGTCGGCCAAGCCGACACGCTGGGCCGCGTCTACCTGCCCGACCTGCAGCTCTTCCTGATCTACCTGCTGATGATTGCCGTGCTGCTGTGGCGGCCCCAGGGACTGTTCGGGCTGCGCAAGCCAGCCGGCGCGCCGGCCTGGGTGGACAAGCCGGCCGCGCCCGCACGCCGCCCACTCGGGCGGGGCGAGCGGCGGCTGCTGGGCGGCCTCGGCGCAGTGGCGCTGCTGGTGCTGCCTGCCCTCTTCGATAACTACGCGCTGGCCCTGTTCAGCGAGGTCTTCATCTTCTCCGTCTTCGCGCTCAGCCTGGACCTGCTGATCGGCTATACAGGCCTGATTTCCTTCGGCCACGCGACCTTCTTCGCACTGGGTGCCTACGCCGTCATCATCCTGAACCTCACCTTCGGGCTGGACCCGCTGCCGGGCGTGCTCGTCGGCGTCCTGGTCGCCACACTGGGGGCAGCGGTCATCGGCTACTTCTGCACCAAGGTCAGCGGCATCGCCTTCCTCATGCTGACCATGGCCTTCTCGCAATTGCTCTACTCCCTGGCCCTGCGCTGGCGCGAGGTGACGGGTGGGACCGATGGCATCGGCGGAATCCCCTCGCCGGAGATCCTGGGCTGGACCCTCTCCGGTGCCGTGCCGACCTACTACCTCACCGCGGCCACACTCGCGCTGGGCTTCTGGGTCATGCGGCGCATCGCCGGTTCGCCCCTCGGCCACGTGCTGGTCGGTATCCGCGAGAACGAGGCGCGGATGCGTGCCATCGGCTATCCCGTGACCGCCTTCAAGCTCGCCAGCTTCACGGTAGGCGGCGCGCTCGCCGGGCTCGCCGGCGGCATCTACGCCATCTTCAACGGCTTCATCTCCCCCGATGCGCTGACCTGGGGTGCCTCGGGCGACGTCATGATCATGGTGGTGCTGGGCGGCATGGGAACCAGCCTCGGCCCGATTGTCGGCACAGCGTTCTTCCTGCTGGCCAAGAACTTCGTCAGCTCCCATTCGGAGCACTGGATGCTGATCGTCGGCCTACTGTTTGTCGCCTGCGTCCTGTTCTTCCGCGACGGCATCTACGGCTCGCTCAGCCAGCTCTCGCCGATCCGCATGCCCTTCCGGCGCAAGGCGGTGTCATGACGCCGATCCTGCGCACCGAGCGCCTGCGGCGCTCCTTCGGATCACTGGTGGTGACCAATGACGTGGATCTTGCCCTGCAGCCCGGCGAGCGCCACGTCGTGATCGGCCCCAACGGCGCCGGCAAAACCAGCCTGGTCAACCAGCTCGGCGGGCAACTGGCACCATCCTCCGGCCGGATCTTCCTCAAGGGCCAGGACGTCACCGGCTCTCCACCTGAGCGCATCTGCGCCCTGGGACTGGCGCGCACATTCCAGAAGAACAACCTGTTTCGCAACCTCTCGGCGGTGGAGAACGTCCGCCTCGCCGTGCAGGCGCGGCACGGCCGTCCCTGGAACCCCTTCGCGCAGGTCCGTGACCTCGGGGCGCTGCGCCACCGGGCGGAGGAAGTGCTCGCCTCCGTCCATCTCACCCGTGACGTCCATTGCCCCGTGCACGCACTCTCCTACGGCGAGCAGCGGCAGCTGGAGATCGCCGTGGCGCTGGCGAGCGACCCGGACGTGCTCCTGCTGGACGAGCCGACATCCGGCATGTCGCCCGCCGAGACCCGTCGCATGATCGGCCTGATCGCCGACCTGCCGCGCAGCCTGACCCTGCTGATGATCGAGCACGACATGGAGGTGGTGTTCAGCATCGCCGACCGCATCACCGTGCTGCACTACGGCGAGGTACTGGCGACCGACACGCCGGAGGGGCTGCGGCGCAACCAGCGCGTCCACGACGTGTACCTGGGGCGGCACTGAACGCCATGCTGGAAGTCGAGAACCTCAACGCCTTCTACGGCGAGAGCCATGTGCTCCACGGGCTGTCCTTCTCCGTATCCCCGGGGGAGATCGTGTCCTTGCTGGGCCGGAACGGCGCGGGCAAGACCACGACGATGCTGGCGCTGATGGGCTATCTCCGGCCGCGCCCGGGCCGCATCGCCTACGGCGGCCGGGAAATCGGCGGGCTGCGGCCGCACGCCGTGGCGCGGCTGGGCTTCGGCTACGTACCGCAGGAGCGCGGCATCTTTCCGAGCCTGACGGTGCGTGAGAACCTGACGGTCGCCGTCCGGACCGAGCGGCGGCGCGCGGCCGAGCGGCGTTGGAATTTGCCAGCGGTCTACGCGCTCTTTCCCCGCCTGAGGGAGCGCGAGCGGAACCTCGGCTCGGAACTGTCGGGGGGCGAGCAGCAGATGCTCTCCATTGCCCGGGCGCTCATGCTCAACCCCAGCATCCTCCTGCTCGACGAGCCCTCGGAAGGCTTGGCGCCGATGATCGTGGAGGAGATCGTGAACGTCATCCGGGGGCTGCGTAGCGAAGGCCTGGCGATCCTGCTGGTCGAACAGAATCTCGGCGCCGCGCTGGCTCTGGCCGACCGCCACCACGTCATGAGCAAGGGGCAGATCCGCGCCACGGCAACGACTGCCGAGATCGAGCGCGACGACGCTATCCTGACGGCACATCTCAGCATTTGACGCCGCCCGCCAGCAAGATCGGCGCGGCAGGGAGGGAGGAGCGACCATGAACGGAAACAATGGTGGCGTGGGAACGAGTGGCACGTCCCGCCGCGGCGTGCTGCGGGCGAGCCTCGCCGGTGGGCTCGTGCTCGGCGCCGGCGTCAGGGCGCCGGCCGTGCTGGCACAGACGACCGCACCGGTCCGCGTCGGCATGCTGAACAGCTTCAGCAAGAGCGGCGCGGTGGTCGGGGTGGCCAACGTGAACGCCATGACCCTCTTCTTCGAGCAGATCGGCTGGCAGGCGGGCGGGCGCCGGATCGAGTTCGTTCGCGAGGACGACGATATGAACCCACAAGTCGGACTGCAGAAGCTGAAGAAGCTGGTGGAGAGCGACCGCGTGGATTTCGTTTGCGGTCCCCAGCTCAGCAACATCGCCATGGCGATGGTCGGCTACATGAAGCAGAGCCGGGCCTTCTGGTTGTGCTCCGGCGCGGGTGTCACCCAGCTGACCTGGGAGCGCATGCCCTACATGTTCCGCACGTCGTGCTCGGTATGGCAGCACAATGCGGAGTTCGGCGGCTGGTTCTACAAAAACGTCGCCAAGGAGGTGATCCTGACCGCCTCGGACTATACGGGTGGTCGGGACACCGTGGGCGAGTTCAAGCAGTCCTTCGTGCGCAACGGCGGCCGTGTCGTCCGGGAGATCTACCCGCCGCTCAACACCAACGACTTCAGCTCCTATCTCCTGGACCTGAAATCTTCCAACGTTCCAGCGAGCTTCAGCTTCTACAGCGGCACCGACGCGATCCGCTTCGTGAAGCAGTACGCCGAGTACGGGCTGCGCGAGCGGATCAAGCTTACCGGGTCCGGCTTCATGGTGGAGTCGGACACGCTGCCGGCCCAGGGGGCCGCCGCCCTGGGCGTCATCAGTTCCCTGCACTACGCCGATACGCTGGACAACCCGGAAAACCGGAAGTTCGTGGCCGACTACCGCGCCCGCTTCAACGAGTATCCCAACGTCACGGCGGAATACGGATACGTGACCGCGCAGGTGATCGCCAAGGCGCTGGAGGCCACCGGTGGCAACACGCAGGACAAGGACAAGCTCGCCGCGGCCGTCGCGGCCCTCAGCTTCAACGCGCCGCGCGGTCCTTTCCGCTTCGACCCTGTCACGCACAATCCGATCATGAACGTCTACATTCGCGAGGTTGCCGAGATCGAGGGGCGGCTCACCAACCGGGTGATCGCGACCATCGAGAATGTGCGCGATCCCGGCACGCGTCCGAGCTGAGATGCAGCAGGGTCGCGGGCGGATAGCCGCACCGCGACCACCCGGACCGGATAGTGGCATGGCAATGCCGCCGGTCCGCAACGCATGAGGAGGAAGGCGAATTGCAACAGGACGTGGTTCGAATCGGGGATGCCGAAATTCAGGTATCCGTCGGCGGGCAGGGTGAGCCGCTGCTTTTCCTGCACAGTGCGCAGGGCTTCTGGCCTGACCAACCCTTCGTCCGGATGCTCTGCGAGACGCGGCGGCTGATCGCGCCGTCGCATCCCGGCTTCGGCCGCTCCACCCTGCCGGATTGGATCGACAGGGTGGATGACATAGCACACATCTACCTCGAGCTGCTCGACCATTACGGCCTGCAGAAGTTGGACGTCGTGGGTTGCTCGATCGGTGGCTGGATCGCCGCCGAACTGGCCACCAAGGTGCCGGAGCGCTTTCGGCGCTTGGTGCTCGTCGGCCCTATCGGGGTGAAGACCGGCTCCCCCGACCAGCTGGACCTGCCCGATCTGTTCGCCTTGTCGCGCGAGGAAGTGGCCCAATTAATGTTTCACGATCCCGTCGCGAGCGCGCCCGACTACAGCGCGATGCCGGAGGAGGATCTCAGCATCGTGGTGCGCAACCAGGAAACGCTGACACTCCTAGGATGGGAGCCGTACATGCACAATCCGAAGCTGCGGCACCGGCTGCATCGCGTGAAGGTACCCACGCTACTCCTGCGCGGCGAGAGCGACGGGCTGGTTTCCGCGGATTACCTCGATCGCTACGCCCAACTGATCCCGGGCGCGCGGACCGATACCATCCCTGCGGCCGGCCACGCACCCCAGGTCGAGCAACCCCGCGCTTTCGTGGCGAGGGTGAACAACTTCCTGGCAGCCTGACAGCGCAGGCCGAACCGAAGAACGAATATCGGAAGGGAAATGCACCATGAAGGCCTGGCACTTCAGCGAGAACGCCTATCCTTACCTGCCGCCCGAGGACGAGTACGACAGTATCCGGGTCACGCTGCCGAACCGGCACTACGACCCGCACAAGGGGGCGGCCCTCTATGACCGCTACATCGACGAGTGGCTCGCGGCCGAGGACGAAGGCCTCGAGATCATGCTCAACGAGCACCACCAGACCGCGACCTGCGTGGACCCCGCTGCACCCCTGGTGCTGGCGGCGCTGGCGCGGCTGACCACCAAGGCGCGGCTTCTGATCCTGGGGAACCCCATCGCCAACCGCACCCAGCCCATCCGCGTCGCCGAGGAGATGGCGCTGGTCGACGTATTGTCGCACGGGCGGGTCGAGGTCGGCTTCGTGCGCGGCGTGCCCTACGAGGTGTCCGCCGGCAACAGCAACCCGGTCCGCATGAATGAGCGGCACGCCGAAGCGCTCGACCTCATCATCAAGGCGTGGACAACCCATGATGGACCCTTCAGTCACGAAGGTCGCTTCTTCCACCACCGGCAGGTGAACATCTGGCCGCGCCCGGTACAGCAACCGCATCCGCCCGTCTGGATCAGCACGACGAGCCCCGGCGGCGCCATGCGGGTCGGCTCTCGAGGTTTCATCCAAGCCACCTTCCTGACCGGCTACAAGGCCACTCGCGCCATCTTCGACAACTACCGGAAGGGCTGGCGGGAAGCTGGCATGGGTAGCGACGTGCCGGTGAACCGCTTGGCTTATGCCGCGCTGGTCTACACTGCGGACACGGAGGAGAAGGCGCGTGCCGGCGCCGAGAAGCTGCTGTGGTACATCCGGGCCAACAAGGTGCCGTCGCAGTTCTCCTATCCGCCGGGCTACGTTCCCAACGCGGCGCATGTCAGCATGCTCAAGGGTGGCTCTGGCGGTGATCCCCATGGTGGCCTGCGCAAGGTGGCCACCGTCGACAAGGCCATCGCCGACGGCATCATGTTCGCGGGCACCCCGGACCAGGTCTTCGATCAGGTGAGTCGCTTCCACCGTCACGTCGGTGGCTTCGGCCATCTGCTGAACATGGGCCAGGCCGGGTTCCTGGAGCATGACGAAACCGTGCACGGCATTCGCATGTTCGCGCGGCACGTCTACCCGCGGCTAAAGGCGGAGTTTCCGGATTCCCAGATCTCCGGGTTCCCAGCCGAGGCACTGCTCGCTGCTGGGTGACAACGGACAGTTCGGGCCGAAGACAGTCAGGTTGGTGGCCCGGGCTGATCGCGTCCGAGTGGCGTCACCGGGACGTGGCCCCTATCGGAGCCACGTAAGGCCCGGTGGTGCCGGACGAATCTCAGCGGCATCGGTTCGAAAGGCAAGGAGCGAGAGGAGAGCATGAGAAGCAGCTTCGCGGACATCAGCCGCTTCATTGAGGTGGATGCCATCACGACGCACTACCTCGATGTCGGATCCGGCCCGAATCTGGTTCTGCTGCATAGTGGCGAGTTCGGTGGCTGCGCGGAGTTGAGCTGGGAATTCGTCATCGATGACCTGTCCCGGCATTTCCGGGTCATCGCCCCGGATTGGCTGGGCTTCGGCCGCACCGACAAGGTGCATGACTTCGCGCAGGGAAGCGCCCGGCGTATCCGGCATATGCAGCGCTTCGTGGAAATCATGAAGATCGGTCCCGCGCATTATGCCGGCAACTCCATGGGGGGCACCGTTCTGGCGCAGGCTGTGGCCGCCGACCCGAGCAGCTTTCCGGCCCTGTCCCTGACGCTGATCTCGTCTGGCGGCTTCATGCCGGACAACGAGCACCGCCGCCGCCTCATGGAATACGACTGCACGCGGGACAGCATGCGCGCCGTTCTGCGGGCGATGTTCTACGATCCTCGGTGGGCGGCCGATGACGACTACGTGGACCGGCGTGTCGCGCTGAGTCTGATCCCTGGTGCTTGGGAATGCGCGGCCGCGAGCCGGTTCAAGAGCCCGGCCGCACAACCTCGTCCGGATTTCGGCAAAGCGGATACCACGCCATACGAAGCGATCAACGTGCCGACGCTGGTGATCGCAGGCGCCGAGGACCAGCTCAGGCTTCCCGGCTACGCACCGGAGTTGGCAGCCCGTATTCCTGAATCCCGGGTCCATGTACTCGACCACTGCGGACATTGTCCCAACATCGAGAAGCCCGGGTCCGTGGTGCCCTTGATGGTCGATTTCATCAAAGGCGTCGAAGCGGCGCGTGCTCCGACGGGCTAGGCTGACGAATAGCCGCGGGGCGAAGGCTAACCCTTTGGGCCGCCCGCTTTCAGGGGTGGTTCCGAGGCTGCGGCAATCACTCGCGCTGGGCCACCGGCCCTGCGAGGTGCAAGATCAACTCGGCTCGGCGCTTCTCACCCTCCCATGTCACAGTGATCAGGCAGGATGACCATGTCGCAGGACAAAGATGGGCTCAGCGCTGTGAACGAAGCACGGCAATTCTGGCCCGACGGTGCCGCGATCCGCTACCAGGCAGGTGTCGTCGCGGCTTCGGTGCCTGTGTACTACGAACGTTTCGGGCCAGCGCAGCGTGATATGTCACGTCCAACGGTGGTCATGCTGCATGGCGGCTCGCATTCGGGGAGCTGCTTTCAGGTCACTGCCGATGGCCGGCCAGGCTGGGCGATGACGTTCGTGCAACACAGTTATGACGTTGTCGTTCCGGACTGGCCCGGCTGTGGCCGCAGTGGGGCGGTGTCGCCCGACGCCTTGGACGCGGCGGTCGTGGTGGAGGGGCTCAGCGCCTTGCTCACGGCGCTGGACGGACCCCTCGTTCTCCTGGCCCATTCCATGGGCGGACCATATGCCTGGCGGCTCGCCGAGATCCATAGGGCGCGTGTGTCGGCGGTCGTGGGTGTTGCTCCCGGCCCACCTGGCAATATCCAGCCGGTTCCGGAGATCCTGTCCGAGTCGGATGAAGAGACGGAGATCGCCACGGCGCACCGCCGCTTCCGCCTTCCCAAGCACGGCTTCATGCCGAATGATCGCGCCTTCGTCGAAGACAAGCTGGTGGGGGAGAGTCGTTTCTTCCCGCGTGAGCATCTGGCAACCTACTCGGCATCCCTCCTGCACACGCCGGTAAGTCTCGTGCGGCAGCGCGTGAACCTGCATGGGTCCCAGGTCAGGGTCTTGGACCCACGGGCATTCGCGGGCATGCCGATCTTGGTTCTCACCGGCACGGCGGACCTGGAGCATCCACGCTGGACGGATGAGGCCGTGGCGAGGTGGTTCGGGCAGAACGGCGCCCGCGCCGAATTCATCTGGCTAGGCGACCGCGGCATCGAAGGGAACGGACACATGCTGATGCTCGAATCCAACAGCGACGCGATCGCCGGGATCATCCTGACGTGGCTCTCGCATGCAGCGCGGGCGCGATGACGGGCACGATGCGCGCGGCTTTCTACGACCGGAACGGCGAGCCGGGGGAGGTCATCACCATCGGTGAGGTGCCCATTCCGGAGCCGTCGGCTGGGGAGGTCCGCGTCCGTGTCCATGCGTCGGGCGTGAATCCTTCCGACGTCAAGCGGGTCACCGGATGGGCCGGAGGCAGGATGGAGCACCCGCGGATCGTTCCTCACAACGATGGCGCGGGCGTGGTCGACAGGATCGGGACGGGTGTGGAGCCCGCTCTCCTCGGGCAAAGGGTCTGGGTGTACGAAGCTGCGCGAGACGGGCGAGCCTTCGGCACAAGTGCCGAATACGTCGTGGTGCCGCGCGCGAACGTTGTTGCTCTCCCGGAGGGATGCGGCTTCGATCTGGGCGCCTGCCTCGGCGTGCCCGCCATGACGGCGCATCGTTGCGTCTTCGCGGACGGCTCGGTAGCCGGGCAGACGGTCCTGGTTGCCGGAGGGGCCGGGGCGGTCGGGCGCTTTGCGGTCCAGTTCGCAAAATGGGGTGGAGCGCGGGTGATCGCCACGGTCGGCTCCCCGGCCAAGGGTGAGATCGCGCGACAGGCTGGAGCGGACCACGTCGTCGAGTATCATCGGCCCAACCTCGCGAACTCCGTCATGGATGCGGCACGGGCTACTCCGAGCGGTGGCGTGGATCGTATCGTCGAGGTTGCGCCGGGCCCGAACTTCTCGGTGGACCTCGAGGTTCTCAAGACGAACGGCACGCTCGCCATCTACGCCTTCTCCGAGGACGCGGACGAAGAGCTGAGCTTCCCGATGCGGAAGCTCCTCGCCAAAGGTGCTGTATTGCGCTGGATCCTCGTCTACAGCATGCCGGAAGCAGCCAAGAGCCAAGCTGTCCGTGATATAACTCAGGCAGTGCGGGACGGTGCACTTACCAGCGGTGTCACGGTCTCCTATCCGTTGGCGAGCGTCGCTGAAGCTTACGCTGCTGTCGGCATCGGAGGTGCTGGGGGCCGGGTGTTGATCCAGCCGATATAAGAACGCCTAACAGAAGCGCCTGATCTGGCCGAGGCAGACGAGGGCACAGGCGAGTGTCGTGAAGGCGAGATGGATGTCGGCGCGGCGCTCGTATCGGATAGTCAGGCGGCGGTAGCGGGCCAGCCAAGCAAAGGTGCGTTCTACCACCCAGCGGTGTCGTCCGAGGCGGGTGCTGCTCTCGATCCCACGCCGGGCAATGCGCGGGGTGATGCCGCGGGCGCGGCACTCCCGGCGGCAGCGGCGGTGGTCGTAGGCCTTGTCGGCGTGGAGCTTGCCCGGCCTGCAGCGCGGACGGCCCCGGCGCCCGTCCCGGATGGGTGGGACGGCGTCGAGGGTTGCTGCCAGCATGCGGCTGTCGTGGCAGTTGGCCCCGCTGAGCGTCAGGCCAAGCGGCGTGCCGCGGGCATCCGTGACAAGGTGGCGTTTCGTACCCGGCTTGCCACGATCTGTCGAGTTCGGCCCGACTTCCGCGCCCCCCTTTTGGCGGCAACGCTGGCGCTGTCGAGCGCAGCCCTGCGCCAGTCGATCGCTCCTGCCGCTTGGAGGCGCTCCAGCAGCGCCCGGTGCAGGGCGGCCCAGACCCCGGCCTCGTGCCAGTCCCGTAGCCGTCGCCAGCAACTCACCCCCGACCCGCAGCCCATCTCGGCAGGCAGCATCTCCCAGGGCAGGCCGAACTTCAGCACGAACAAAATGCCCGTTAGCGCCGCCCGGTCCGACAGCCGCGGCCGACCGCCTTTCGGCTTGGGCCGCTCTCGCGGCAGCAGCGGCTCGATCGCCGCCCAGAGGTCGTCCGGAACCAAGGGCTTCGCCATGCCCCTCAGAACGCATCACACCAGGTTTCGTTAGACGCTCTTAGCCTTCAACCCCGCCGATGCACTTGAGGCTCGATACCGGGAGGCTAATGGACGAGACGGTACCTACTACCCGCCAGGAGCAAGCCACATCCCACAGTGGAAGGTAAGCGTTGCAATCCCCCTGGCTCACCTGATCGATCTCGGGCCAGTTATACAGTACTCATCGGGTCTGCGGTGATCTCCGTGGGGTGCACAGCCACCTGAGGCAGAAACCGCACAGCGAACGATGCCCCGCGAGACAGCCCGGCAACGCCGGGCCGCCCCCAAACCCGAGACGATCCGCGACGGCACCAACTTCTTCGCAAACCGTCAAAGGGCACGGCGGACGGCTACCATCCACCCCCGCTGCTGCTTGGAACGTTTTTTCCAGCGACAAACGCCGGCTGTTCATGGCGGACCTGCTTCGCTCTTCAGCACACAGTCAGCGCGCCTCTGACGGATTTCGAACCAAAATCGAGGAATTTTGCCGCAGGATGTAGTCATTAGGTGCAACACGTAGCTTCGAGTGTGGCTCTCCTTCCACATAAAGAAGCAGGATGAAAATTCGCAGCGTTCCTGCGGGTTTTTTCCGTCATTTGCTCGGGCATGAAGCAGATGCGCGTGAAGTACGCCGCTCTTCTCGCTGTGCAATTTATTTTCCAGGCCTTACCATCCGACGCGGCAAAGGTTGAGCGCTCGGACACAACCAACATGACCACTTCGCCGTCTCGCCTGTTCTCTCCGACCACAACTGGGCGCTTCGCACGCGCTGAAGCATTGCTGGACGGCTTCGAGCCCTCCTTTGAGTTCCAGCCCGTCGACCCCCTGCCAGAAAGGGAATTCGCTGACCGGCTTCGGCGCATCCGGCGGGAGGCCACGGTAGCAGGGCACGACGTAATGCTCGTGCACGCCGACAGCATCGGATGGTACCGCTCGTCCAATTCCTATCTGCGCTATCTCTGCGACTGGATGCGCGAGGGCGTGCTGGTGGTGCCTACGGATGACGACAGGCCGCTCACCCTCTTCTCCTTCTTCAGCAGCTCCGTGCTGCTGCCGCCGGCGGGGGAGCCGGTGCTGGTGGAGGAAATCTGGCAGGTCGGCACCTGGGGGCGCGAAACCTACAACCGCCCCGGCCGCGGCACCGACAAGGTGGTGCAAGCGGTGGCGCAGTTCCTCGGGCGCCAAGGCTTCACATCGGCGCAGGTCGGCCTCATTGGTGATACCACCTCGGCCCCCTACTGGGCAGGGCTGGCACGCGAGTTGCCAAAATGCCGCTTCGAGACGGCGGAGAATATCGTGGACCGCATGCAGCGTCGCCGCTCGCCGCGGGAACAGGCCCTGGTGCGCGCCGCGGCGCAGCTCGCCGATATCGGCATCCAGGCGGCCTACCACGTGATCCGGCCGGGCGTGACGGACCACGAGATCTATGCCGCCTTCACCTTTGCCCAGATGGCGCGGGGTGGGGAGTCCGGCGACGGCTACCAGATCGGCATCAACAGCACCGGCACGCATTGCGGCAAGCCCTACGGCCACGTCGTGCGCGGCGGCGACCTGATCAACCTCTACATCTCCGGCGTCACCTATCGCGGCTACAATGCCCAGATCGCGCGCATGATCGCCGTGGGCCGCGTCACGGAGAAGCAGGAGGAGGTGCTGCGCATGTGCACGGAGGGCGTGGAAGCCGCCGCTGCCGTGGCCCGGCCGGGCGCGCTGATCTCCGACGTCGCCAACGCGTCCTTCGAACCCTACATCCGGCGCGGCTATCTCACCTCGCACGACAGCCGCACCATGCCGTACAACTGGGAAGCCGCCGAGGATGGCGGGCCGCGGCTGGTGCCGCGCCGCCACGTGCCGGACCAGGACTGGGAAGCGCAGGGCCGGCGGCTGATGCATGTCTATCCCGCGACGCACGGGCCGCATAACCCCAACGTTGGCCACTCCGTCTCCATGCCGCGTTTCAGCAACTACAATATTGCTTCCAACAACCACGATCTGCTCGAAGAAGGCATGACCTTCGTGCTGCATTCGCAGTGGCTGGAACCGGAGGTGGCGGGCTGCAATCTCGGGAACTGCTACCTCGTGACGGAGGACGGACTCGAGAATCTCAGCTGCCACAGCCCGCTCGAAACGCACCGCGTCTCTGCCTGAGCCGCTCACCAACCCCCGAGAGGACCCCCCGATGGTGTTCCATCCCCTTCGTCGCCGTGCCCTCCTCCAGGCCGCCGCGGCCACCGGCCTCGCCGCCATGGCCGCGGGACGCGCCAACGCCCAGGGCAGCCGGGCGCCGGTCACGCTGGTGATCTCCAACTCGCAGTGGCTGGATGCACTGCGCGGTCGCAGCCTCTGGAACGCCCTGCTGGAGTACCGCAAGGTGGCGCCGCACGTGACGTTGGAACAGGAAGCCATTCCCTCGGCCGAGTACGACAACAAGCTGACCACGGAGTTCGGCGCCGGGCAGGCCCCGGATATCGCCATCATGCAGGAGGGGCTGTTCTACAACATCGCCGATGCCGGCTTCCTGACGGATCTCGGACCGGTCGCGGCGGGGGTGAGCAACCTCAACCGCACCAACGAGAACGGGCTGGTGAAGGGCAAGCGCCTCGGCATCGCCTGGCAGCGCGCCGTTTACGCATTGATCTACAACAAGCCGGTCCTGGATGCGGCCAACGCCAGGGTGCCCACCAGCGTGGAGGAGCTGATCACCTCCGCCCGGGCTGCCACGGCAGCCACCGGCGTCATCGGCTTCACGTCCCGCCACCAGATCGCCGACTTCGGCGGCTGGTTCATGGACTTCCAGAACTGGGCCTACGGCTACGGCGTGAACTGGGTGGACGGACGCGGCAAGGTCACGGTGGACACGCCCGAAGCGCTGGCGACGGTTCGCGCCTTCAAGCAGGCTTTCGATGCCCGCATCATGCCGATCGGCGACAGCATGCCGGTGCAGCGCACCCGCTTCAAGGAGAAGCGCGTCGCGTTCAGCATCGACAACAGCGGCGGCACGCTGAACATCGCTTCTGGCGGCGCTCTGGCCGCCACGGACCTTCACGCTGCACCGCTGCCCTTCGCCCATCCCGGCGCCCACCAGCAGATCTTCCTGGGTGTCAACGGAAGCAGCCCGCGCAAGGCCGCGGCGATGGAGTTCCTTTCCTGGCTGGTCAGCCCCACCGGGCAGCTGGCACTGCGCCAAGCCTCCGGACCCGACGCGCTGGCGACCGATGTTCCGGTCACGGAGGAATTCCGCACCGCCAATCCCTGGGCCGACGCCTTCGTGCAGCTCGCCGCGACCTCTCGCAGCACTCTGATCCCCGGCCACGAGGTCGAGACCGTACAGATCATGCGTCCTGTCATGGAAGCTATGGAGCGGGTGATGATCGCCGGGGTCGATCCCAAGGTCGCGCTGACGGAAGCGCAGCGCCGCGTCAACCGCCTGTTCTGAGCGGACCGGCGGCGAGGAAGGGAGGAGAAGCGTGGTCGCGCCATCCGCAGTGCCAGGGCGATCCTGGGGCAGGATCGCCCTGCCCTACGCCTTCATCCTGCCGCCCCTGATCTATCTGGGCGTTTTCATGTTCTGGCCGCTGGGCCGGCAGATCTGGATCAGCCTCACCAACACCCGCATCACCAACCCGAACGGCGGTACCTTCGTCGGCCTCCGCAACTACGAGCGCCTGGCGGATGACCCATCCTTCTACGGCTCGCTGGGCGTCACGGCAGTCTACACCGTCTTGTCCGTGGTGCTGGGGGTGTTGCTGGGCGTGATCTGCGCCCTGGCAATCGACCGTCCCTTCCGGGGGCGCACGGTGGCGCGCTCCGTGCTGCTGTTCGGCTGGGCAGTGCCCAACGTGGCCACGGCCCTGATCTGGCTGTGGATGTTCAACGGCCAGTCCGGCGTGATGAACGAGCTGGCGCAATGGGCCGGGCTGGGGCGTGTGCCGTGGCTTACCAGCACCGCCCTGGCGCTGCCATCCGTGCTGCTGGTGACGGTGTGGCAGGTGGCACCCTTCGTGATGCTGGTGGTGCTGGCAGCGCTGCAATCCGTGCCGCAAGAAGTGCGCGAAGCAGCGCGGGTGGACGGCGCCGACGCGCTGAACGTGTTCCGGGCGGTGACCTTGCCGCACATCATGCCCTCCGTGCAGCTGGTTTCCTTGCTGGTGGCGGTGTGGTCGATCCGGCGCTTCGACATTATCTACCTGCTCACCGGCGGTGGCCCGCTGGAAAGCACCAGCACTTTGGTGGTCAAGATCCGGCAGGTTGCCTTCGAGGACTTCCAGCTGGGGATGGCCAGCGCTTACGGCGTGGTGGGCCTCGTGCTGGCGTTGCTGGTGGCGGCATTGCACCTGGCGGCGGATCGGCGGCGGGCGCGCTGGGGGAACGGGTGATGGCCGGCAGCGTGATCCGGGCCGGGCTGCGCGCCGTCCTGCTGGCGGTGCTACTGGTCTTCGCCGGCTTCCCCATCTACTGGATGCTCAGCACCGCCCTCTCGGTCAGCGCCGAGCTGTACAGCACCGGGCAGGTGCCTTGGCCCCAGCTGCGCAACCTGCCCGCCCTGCTGGCCGATCTCGGCGCCGTGCCGATCACCCGCTGGCTGGCCAACACCGCGGTGATCGCGGCCGGCACCACGCTGCTGAGCCTGCTGCTGGGCGCGATCGGCGGCTACGCCCTCAGCCGCTTCCGCTTCCATGGCCGCGGGCTGGTCGGCTTCCTGCTGTTCATGACCCAGGTGGTGCCGGAAGCGCTGATCCTGGTGCCGCTCTACGCCATGTTCATCACCATGGGGCTGCTCAACAGCCTGTTCGGGCTGGTGCTGGCCAACGTCGCCTTCTCGCTACCGGTGGCCACCTTCATCCTGAAATCCGCGATGGACGCGATCCCGCCCGAGATCGAGGAATCCGCCCGCATCGACGGCTGCCCGCGCCTGGGCATCCTGACGAGCATCGTGCTGCCGCTGATCATGCCCAGCCTGGCCGCGGCGGCGGTGATCGCCTTCTTCCACGGCTGGAACGAGTTCCTTTTCGCTTCCACCTTCCTGCGCGACCGCACGCTCTGGCCCACCAGCGTCGGCCTCGCTTCTTTCATCGGCCAGTACGAAACGCCGATGTCCGCCGTGATGGGGTCGGCCTTCGTGTTCAGCCTCCCGGCGATCGTGTTCTTCCTCCTCGTGCAACGGAAGATCGTGGCCGGCATCACCGCCGGCGCGGTGAAGGGTTGAGCCATGCCGGAACTGCGCTTCGAGAACCTGTCCAAGTCCTTCGGCGACCACACCGTGATCCAGGCCTTCAGCGCCACGGTGGAGGATGGCGAGTTCCTGGTGCTGCTGGGTCCTTCTGGCTGCGGCAAGTCCACCCTGCTGCGCATGATCGCGGGGATCAGCGAAATTTCTTCCGGCCGGCTGCTGTTCGACGGGCAGCTGGCCAATCAGTGGGAGCCGCGCCGCCGCGGCGTCGCCTTCGTGTTCCAGAGCTACGCGCTCTACCCGCACATGACCGTCCGGGCGAACATCAGCTTCCCCCTGGTGATGGATGCCTTCCGCCCCTGGCACCACCTTCCGATCGTCGGCGCGGTGGTGCGGCGGCAGCTGATGCGCCGCCCCGACATCGCCGAGCGTACCTTGCGCATCGCCCGGCAGCTGGAGCTGGAGCCGCTGCTGGACCGTCGCCCTGCCAGCCTGTCCGGCGGCCAGCGGCAGCGCGTCGCCCTGGCCCGCGCCCTGGTGCGTGACCCGTCGCTGTACCTGCTGGACGAGCCGCTCTCCAACCTCGACGCCAAGCTGCGGACGCAAACGCGCACGGAGATCTCTGCCCTGCACAACAAGGTCGGCAAGACCTTCATCTACGTCACCCACGACCAGGTGGAGGCCATGACCATGGCCACCCGCATCATCGTCATGGATAAGGGCGTTGTGCAGCAGATCGACACGCCGGAGGGCATCTACGAGAACCCCGGCAACACCTTCGTCGCCCGCTTCGTCGGCGCGCCGCCGATGAACCTGCTGCCCGTGTCGCATCGCGGCGACCACCTGGCCTTTTCCGAAACGCTGGGCTGGCCGCATGCCGGGCCGGTGCCGGAATTGCGCAAACTGCTGCTGGGCATCCGGCCGGAAAAGCTGACCCTGCACCCCGAGGGTGCAGGCCGCATCCCCGTCCAGGTGGCGACGGTGGAGCGGCTGGGCGCCGAGAGCATCATTGGCTGCCGCCTGCTGTCCGGCCGGGGAGGTGGCGAACCGTCTCTACTGGAACACGATCTGATCTTCGTGCGGCTGCCCGGCAATCCGCGCGTGCGGATCGAGGAACGCTGCGCGCTGGACTACCGCGATGCCGAGGCCCTGTGGTTCGACGCTGCCTCCGGTGCGCGGCTGCGCCAAGCCGTGACGGCGAGCAGCTTCAGCGCGCCGCTGGCCGTGTCCTGACCCGAGCCCCTGGGGTGATATCGACATGCAGCGCTTCCACGTCTCGGCCACTGGCCACAGCCTGAACTACCTGCCGGAATACGTCGCGCGCTGGCAGGGCTTCTTCGCCGAGGAAGGGCTGAATGTTTCCGCCAGCGTCCCCTCCCCCTGGGACCTCGTGCTGGACGACATCGGCGCCGGCCGCGCTGAGGCGGCGCTGGGCGGCATCTGGGTGCCGTCCATGTATCTCGGCCGGGGCCCGCGCTACACGCCCTTCGCACAGGTATCCGCCCGGGCGCCGCTGGCGCTGGTGGGCCGTCGCGGCGCCCCCGCTTTCAGCTGGGAAGCTCTGCCGGGCAAGGTGATCCTGATGAAGGGCAGCAACGGCGCCAGCGTTGGGCTGTTTATCAAGATGCTGCTGCGCGAGCACGGTGTTGACCCTGTCCGGGTCGGCTTCGTGCAGGACCTCGACGGCAAGATGCTCGCGCAGCTCTTCGCCGGCGGCATGGGCGACTACCTGGTGGTGGACAGCCCCTCCGCCCTGACGCTGGAAGCTGCGGGCGGCGGTGTGGTCGCCACGGTGCTGGCGGCCAGCGGCGGCGACGTGCCCTGGAGCGTGTACTACGCTCCGGGCGAGAGCGACGCGGCGCGGCTGGCCGTCCAGCGCCGCTTCGTGCGCGCGCTGGGCCGCGGCATGGACTGGGTGTTGGCGCACGAGGCGGCGGAGTTCCGCGGCTTCCTGGTCGAAACCTTCCCACGCTTCGACCCCGATCACCTAGTGCGGCTGGTGGAGCTGTACCGCGCGCACGGCATGTGGACCACGCCGCGGATCGACGTGGCCGGATATGCGCGCTGGCAGCGTGGCATCGCAGATGGCCACCTCACGGCCGCGCCCCTTCCCTATGAGGTGTTGATCGACGGCCGTGCCACGGAAGTATCCGCCGCGCTGTGAACCCCGTGGGCTAGCGCCCCGACGGTGTGGTGCGCGGCGTGGACACGTCATCCAGCAAACCCACCAGCCGATCGAGCTTTTCCAGACGCTGCCGGCCTTCTTCGCCGAGCAGGGTGGTGACGCTCCAGGCGAGGAAGTTGATCAGCGTCACTGCGGCGGCGAAGGAATTGAAGGGCGAGGGCGAATGGCAGCGGCAGCGCAGCACGTGCTGCGCGACCCGCGCGCTGGTGGTGGCGCTGAGATCAGTGATCAGGATGGTCGAGGCCCCCGCGGCGCGCGCTTCCGTTAGCAGGGCGGGCAGCAGCCGCGGCCGCCGGCGGAAGGCGATCACCAGCAAAGCGTCGCCCTGACCGATGGAGGCGAGCTCGTGCGAGTAGCTGCCGCCACCGCTGGGCAGCACCTGCACGTCTCGCTTCACCAGGGTGAAGTAGTGCGCGGCGTGCTGCGCCAGCCCGTATCCGCTGCGGAGCCCCATGATCCACAGCCGGCGCGCCCCGGCGATGGCCTGGGCGACTTCAGCGAGCGTCCGCTCGGGGATGCCCTCCACGGTGGAGCGGATGTTGTCGAGGTCTGCCTGGACGACTTTGCCCAGCACCGCCGCCCCTGACCGCCCCTGGCCATCGCCGAGCTTGGCCAGCGGCGAACCCCAGTGCTGGTCGGCGCGGATGAGGCGCTTGGCATTGGGATAGGTAGAATAGCCCAGCGTGCGGATCAGTCGTGCCGCTGTGGCACGAGACACGCCCGCCTTGTCGGCCAGCTCGCCCGCCGTGTAACTCGGCAGTTCCATCTGGAACTGCAGCAGCACGGTGGCGAGCTTCTTCTCCGCTGGGGGAAGCGAATCGTATATGGCGTAGATACGCGCTTCCAGCGACTGGGAGGACGGCCCGAGCGGCGGAGCGGGTGGCAATCTTGGTCGCTCCGTGCGGTATGGCTCGCGGGAGAAGGTCTGCGTCTCATACCAGATTGGGCCCTGCCGGGCCAAATGCGCGCGGGGAACTCGTTCCTCGCAGAAGCTCAGCGTCACCGACACGAGTGGCAATGTGGGCAGCAAGGCTGGCTGATCCGGCCTAGCTTTTGCCCAACAACGACGTTTGATCTTGTGGGCCCTGCCCAGAGAATGTTTGCGCCCAGGCGCTACCGCTGCTCCAGTTGGCTCCCAGACCAACTCTCTCCCAGCAAGTACAGGCCGCGCAGAAGCGTAGGTGTGGCCTGAGTTTTTACTTACCGGGTTGATGGTGCAACTTCGGAACGAGGGCTGATTTCTCTCTCCGGAGCCAGTTTTGTCTCCGAGGGTTGGAAGTTGGGCGATTTGGCCAACAACCTTTAGTACTCTGATCTACATCGCTTTTGGCGCCCTCGCTGGCTTTCAAAGTTGGATGTTCGATCGCTTGGGCAGTCGGGGCTGTGAACATCTCGAATGGGCCCAGGTGCTTGGCGCCGGACCTAGTAGGCGTCCTCGCGGGTCCGTGACACAGTGGCCGAGTGAGTGGCCACGAATAAGCGGCCACGCGACTGCGCTCCTTGCGAAGGCGCCGTAACACCAATGAGGTCGGAAGGGGTCGTCCTATGGTCAAACTGTCCAGTTGGCCTCGGCCGGCCCTGCTGTTCCTGTATCCCGCCCTGCTGTCACCCTTGGCTGGTTGTGGACTTACCATCGAGCGCAGCAGCCGCGTCACCGAGATCGAACAATCCCTCCAGGCTTCTCAGACACGCAGCGGCGCACTTCAGCAGCGGGTGGACGAGCTCGAAACCACGCTTGCCGCAGAGCGCCGTGCAGCGGGTGATCTAGCAGCTCTCGAGCAGCGCCTCGCTGCCGCCCGGTCGGCACTTGCAGCCTCTCAGAGAGCACGCAGCGCGGCAGACCAGCAGGCGCGGAGCCTGCGCGAGCGCATCGCGGTGGAAAGCCGCGGCTTGGCAGGCCTGCGGTCCGAGGCGGGCCAGCTGCAGCAGATATCAGAGCAACAACGGGGTTCGCTTCAGGAATCAGAGCGCACCCTCACGAGCCTGCGCGAGCAAACAGCAGCGGCCGAGCAGAGGGTCGCGGCATTGCGTGACCAATCGGCAGCACAGGACGGTCGACTGACGGCGCTCGGCGAGCGTGCCAGTGCGGAGGAACAGAGGCTTGTCGCACTGCGTGCCGCAGCAGCCACGGAGGAGCGGCGCCTCACGGAGCAGCGTCAGCAGGGTGTTACTGCCGAGGAGCGCCTGACCGGCCTGCGCACCGCCATCGATCAGGCCCAGCGCTCTCTAGCCGAACGGCAGCAGGCCGGATCCGAGGCCGAGCGGCGCGTCGGCGAGCTACGCAGCACTGCCGCCGCCGCGGAACGCGACCTCGCCACGCGTCGCACTGCCCTGGCGGAGGCAGAAGCCCGCCTCACCAGGACGAACCAGGCCGCTGACGAAGCTGCGGGACGGGTTCGTGGCCTGGAGGCGCGTTCGGCCGAGCTGACCGGCTCTACGGCCGGGACGGAGCGACGCCTGACCGAATTGCGCAATGCACTGGCAAGCGCCGAAGCAACGCTTGCCGAGCGCCAGACGGCTGTTGCACAGGCAGGGGCGGAGCTGACCCGTTTGACGGCAGCACGGGACGAAGCCGCTGGCGCGCTCCGCAGTCTCGAGGCGCGGAGTGCGGAACTGCGCACCAGCCTCGGAGCTGCCGAGCAGAGGCTCACCGCGCTGCGCGATGGTGCTTCCAGCGAGGAGCGCCGCCTGCAGGCCGTGCGGGCCCAAGCGCAGGCGGCAGAAGCGGATCTATCCGCCCGGCGCGCAGCGCTGACCGAGGCGGAGGGACGGATAGCCAGCACAGGTCGGGCCGAAGAAGAGGTGGGACGGCGGATCCGGGACCTCGAAGCGCAGGCGCAGCAGCGATCGAGCGCCGCGGGTGCGGCACAGCAGGAGCAGGAACGCCTGCGTGGTCAGGCGCAAGGGCTGCGGCAGGAAGTGGCGGCTCTGGAGCAACGGCGCAGTGAGCTCGACCGGCAAATTGCCGAGGCACAGTCCCGACTCGACCAGCAGCGCCGAGAGGCAGCGGAACTAGGTACCCACCTCGCACGCGAGCGCCAGAGCGTCCAGCGGGTCACTCCAGCAGCAGGTAGCGCTCCACAGCCACTGTCCGGGGGAACTGCAGGACAGGCTGCCGAGCCCTGAGAAGGCAGAGGCGGTGAACGAGGGGGGGGGCCAGCCGCAATGGCAAGCTGGCCGGATGCTGCCGGCTGTGGACAGCAACACCGGGGCATCAGAGGAACCCTAGCCATCACACGAGCCCACGGAGGCGGGACATGGCGCCACCTGCTCCTTACCGTCATGTGAGGTTGCCGATGGAGGGCTCCAGCGCGTGGATGGCTGTCGTTGCCTCGCGCAGCTCCCGGCTGACGTGGGACCAGTACAGGACGGTCACTGCGGACCCCTCCGCTACCGGCGTAATCTGGTTGTGCGCGGCCTTTGTCAATCGGTACGATCCGGAGCCGCAGAGCAGCGCTCCCTGTTTCAGCCTGGCACTCGCCGAGGTTCCCGTTGCGCCATCCGCTGCGTACCTGTCGGGAGGAGACGGACTGGTTCGGGAGGCCGGTTTACCCAGACCAGTTCAGGTGCAGCAGTACCTTGCTCCCTTTGTGCCCGATCCTCGTCCATTCGCCGAAGCTGCGCAGCGAAGCTTGGTTTGAAGATGCTGTAGTCAGCAGAGAGGGTGCCAAGCCGCTCGGCACGCTCCTGGGGCAGGCCACCGTAATGGCGGGCATTCGGCCAGATTGCCATGACCTTGCGGGCATAGTTGAGGCCGATCTCAGCCGTCCTCGAGTGATAGCCCGCGGCTGCCAGAGGCCAGTTACCAGTGGTAGCGTAGAGCGTGTTCAGGAAGCGAGCGGCATAGCTTGCATTCGCCTGAGGATCGAAGGCGCTGTCGAGGGTAGCGAAGGCACCTGGATGGTGCTGCAGGTTGATCTGGGCACAGCCGACGTCGATCGATTGAGCCCCATTGGCCTGGAACTGCCGTACCGCTGTGACTGCCTCGTCCTTGCTGGCATAGAAGTACCCGGTCCCGGCGACATTGACCGCCCACGGCCAGGGAATTGTCCGACCGGTGGCAGGGTCCACTCGCCCACTCTCGACAAGAGCGATACTCCGCAGGATCTGCGCCGGGAGCCGAGCGCTTCGTTCCGCTGCAGCTATCGCAGGAAGGCACAGCGCGCTAGCCGGAAGCTCGGAGCCGGGAACCGGCGCCGCCTGGGCCATAGCAGGAAGCAGAGCAAGCAAGGTGGCGAGCTTGACGGACGTGTTCCTGACCAAGAATTCGCGCCCCCTCCATCCACCTCGTGTCTCCAGGACGGCTCATAATCGATGGAGCGAGCGGTGGCTGCAGTTAGTTATGATATCGAATCTTCGAGGCTGATCAAGGCAAAATACCAACGCTTGCTCGATGTTCGGAGTATCCGGCGGTGGTGATCCCGCTCACCAACGAGCACCACGCCAAGCTGGGCAGGAACCTGCTACACCGGCGTGACCCGGGGCAAGCGGCTGGTGGTGCTGGTGGGCCAGCGCCGGGCACTCGGCATCGCCGTGCACAACGGGAGCGCACGAAGGCGCTGGTCCAAGCTCGGCGATTGGCTGGCGGAGGTGAGTGCGTAACACCCTTCGTATATGCATAGAAACGGAACAGCCAAAGCTGGCCGAAACTGGACGGACCGTTTTCGAGGGTGGTACCGTTTCCGCTAGCAACGGGACCGCCGTAAGCGTCCGGCCTCCATCGCCTTCTCTGGCCGCTGACGTGCGTTGAGGCTGGCGGCCTTAACGTCGGGCGTAAGGTCGGCTGTAAGGTCATGGGCAGGGGGACGGTCGAGATCATCACCGG
>NZ_JBLLEB010000043.1:0-32055 GCF_047690175.1 Roseomonas sp. BN140053
CACAGCAACGCCGCCATCGTCGACGCCTGCTGCCAAGCCTGGAATGCCCTGACGCCAGATCGCCTCCGCTCCCTCACCAGCTATCCTTGGATTGGAAAAGTCACTTCATAAGCGCGCCGGTATCAGACCGCCGGCAGCACGGTGCCGCGGCATTCCCCGAAGCCGATGGACACGGCACCGGGGCGGTGGGCATGGGCGCGCAGGAAGACCTCGTCGCCGTCCTCCAGGAAGCGGCGGGTTTCGCCGGAGGTGAGCTGCACCAGTTCCTTGCCGCCCTTGGTGCTTTCGAGAAGGCTGCCGAAGCCTTCCTCGCCGGGGGCGGAGAGCGTGCCGGAGCCGAGCAGGTCGCCGGGCTGCAGGTTGCAGCCGTTGCTGGTGTGGTGCGTCAGCATCTGCGCCACGGTCCAGTACATGTGCTGCGCGTTGCTGCGCGATAGCGTTTGCGGCGGCAGCCCCTTCTCGCGCATCGCGGGCGTCAGGATCAGCACCTCCAGCTGCAGGTCCAGCGCGCCCTCGCGCTGGTCGGCCTCGTCGAGGAGGTAGGGCAGCGGCGCCGGGTCGCCCTCGGGTCGCGGCGGCTGCGGCACGCGGAAGGGGGCCAGGGCCTCGGGGGTGACGATCCAGGTGGACACGGTGGAGCAGAAGTTCTTGGCCAGGAAGGGGCCGAGCGGCTGGTATTCCCAGGCCTGGATGTCGCGCGCCGACCAGTCGTTGAGCAGGCTGTAGCCCGCCACCTGCGCCGGCGCCTCGGCGATGCTCACCGGCTCGCCCAGCTCGTTGCCCGGGCCGATCCAGATGCCCAGCTCCAGCTCGTAGTCGAGATTGCGGCAGGGGCCGAAATCCGGCGTCGCTTGCGTGGCCGGCTTGCGCTGCCCCTTGGGCCGATGGAAGGCCGTGCCGGAAGGCCGCACGGAAGACGCGCGGCCGTGATAGCCGATGGGCACGTATTTGTAGTTCGGCAGCAGCGGGTCGTCGGGGCGGAACACGCGGCCGACATTGGTGGCGTGGTGGATGCCCACGTAGAAATCCGTGTAGTCGCCGATCACCGTGGGCAGGTGCAGCGTGCAGCCAGCCGCGGGGTGCAGCAGCGGCGCCACCTGCGCCTGATGCGGCGAGCCTTCTGCCAGCAGGGCGGAAAGCTGCGTGCGCAGGGCACGGCGCGGCCCGGCGCCCAGGGCCAGCAGGGCGTTCAGCGCCGGGGCACCGGCGGCCTCAGCGGCGCGGGCGGCCTCGCCCCCGAACAGGCCGGCGCGGCCGGCGGCGGCGAGGTCCAGGATCTCGTTGCCGATGGCGACACCGCCGCGCGGGGTGCCGCCTGGGGGGCTGAACACGCCCAGGGGCAGGTTCTGGATCGGGAACTCCGCGTGACCTTGGGCGGAGGCGACCCAGCTCCTGAGGTCCGGGCTATGGGTCGCGTCGAGGTCTGGCATGGGGCTCGGTTCCGCTCGGGGAATGGGGAGCGCGGGTGCGCGCTCGGGTCGGTGGGAATGGGCGCGCGGCAGTCCCCAGGGAGGCGGGAGAGTGCCGGTGCCGCTGGATGGGCGCCAGCGCGCCTTCGGGGATGCTGCGGCCCGCCCCGGCTGGCAACGGCGCAGGACGAGCGGCGCTGCCGGCCCGCCGGATGGGCGCAGCGCCGCCGGCCGGGGAAGAACCGGCGCGGGTCGGCGCCGGCCGGTTCAGGGCTTGGTCGGGTCGAAATGTCTGGCGAGGCTGGCACCGTAGCTGCCGTATTCCGCCTGGAACTGCGGCGCTTCCGCGGCGAAGCGCGTGACGCGCTGCGGGAAGCGGGTTTCGAACATGAAGGCCAGCGTGCCTTCCAGCTTGTGCGGCTTGAGCTCGGCGTTGCTGGCGCCCTCGAAGGCGCGTTCGTCCGGCCCGTGCGGCAGCATGCCGTTGTGCAGGGAAAAGCCGCCGGGGACGAAGCCGCCGCCGGTCTTGGCGTCGTAGACGCCGTAGATCAGGCCCATGAACTCGCTCATGACGTTCATGTGGTACCAGGGCGGGCGGAAGGTGTTTTCCGCCACCAGCCAGCGGTCGGGAAAGATCACGAAGTCGATATTGGCCGTGCCCGGCGTTTCCGAGGGCGCGGTCAGCACGGTGAAGATCGACGGGTCGGCGTGGTCGAACAGCACCGGCCCCACCGGCGAGAAGCGGCGCAGGTCGTATTTGTAGGGCGCGTAGTTGCCGTGCCAGGCCACCACGTCCAGCGGCGAATGCGCCAGTTCCGTGCGCCACAGCGTGCCGCCCCACTTCACGGTCATGGTGGAAGGGGCGTCGCGATCCTCATAGGCGGCGACGGGCGTCATGAAGTCGCGCGGGTTGGCCAGGCAGTTGGCGCCGATCGGGCCGCGTTCGGGCAAGGTGAAGGCGCCGCCGTAGTTCTCGCACAGGTAGCCGCGGGCCGGTGCCTCGCCGTGCAGCTCCACGCGCAGCTTCACGCCGCGCGGGATCACGGCGATCTCGCCGGGCTCGATGTCGATGATGCCGAACTCGGTCCACAGGCGCAGCGCACCCTGCTGCGGCACGAACAGCATCTCGCCGTCGGCATTGTAGAAATACTCGTCCCGCATGGAACGGGTGACGAGATAGATGTGCGAGCCCATGCCCGCCTGCGCGCCGGCATCGCCGGCGGTGGTGACGGTGCGGATGCCTTCGAGGAAACTCACGGGCGCCTCGGGCAGCGGGATCGGGTCCCAGCGCAGGGGCGCCAGCGGCAGCTCCACCTCGGCGCAGGGCGCGGTGCGCCACAGCCCGGCGTCCACTTTCGCGAAGCGACCCCAATGCGCCACGGTCGGGCGGATGCGATAGAGCCAGGAGCGCTCATTCGTTGCGCGCGGCGCGGTGAAGGGCGAACCGCTCAGCTGCTCGGCATAGAGGCCGTAAGGGCAGCGCTGCGGCGAGTTGCGGCCTACCGGCAGGGCGCCGGGCAGGGCTTCCGTCTCGAAGCCGTTGCCGAAGCCCGTCATGTAGGCGGGGCCTGTTGCCGCCGTGCCGGAAAGAACGGGATCGGGCCGGACGGAAACATTCATGGCGCATCCTTCCAAAGGGCTGCCGGGCGCTTGGCATCGCGCGGCACGGCGCCTTACTATATCGTCTTATATGAGATGAAAAGGAGCTTTTCCGCATGGCCGAGCCGGCGCGGGAGGTCGGGGATGCCGCAACGGCCGAAGCGCCGCTCGCGCTGGGGGAATTCCTGCCCTATCGCTTCTCCGTGGTGGCGGAAGCGATCAGCCGCCTCTTCGCCAGCCGCTACGAGCGGAGCTTCGGCCTGACCATTCCGGAATGGCGCGTGATGGCCGTGCTGGGCGAAGCCGCGCCGCGTTCCACCCAGCAGGTGATCGAGCAGACCGGCATGGACCGGGTGCGCGTCAGCCGCGCCGTGATCCGCCTGGCCGACAAGGGGCTGATCGAGCGCCGCCCGCAGCCCGGCGACAACAGGGCGCAGCTGCTGCAGCTGTCGCGGCGCGGGCAGGCCACCTATCGCCAGATCGTGCCCCTGGCCCACACGCTGCAGGCCGCCCTGGCCACCGCCCTGTCCCCGGCGGAACAACGGCAGCTGGACACCATCCTGCTCAAGCTCGGCCGCCGCGCCGCCACCCTGGCCGCGGCCGGCGAACCGGACGGCTGACAACGGCGGTCGCAGGGTGCGGCGTGGTCGGGGGCTGGTGGGGCGGTTGTGCCTGGGTGTTCGGGCCGGGGCCAGAGGGGCTCTGCCCCTCTGGACACCCCGCGAGGAGCTTAGGCTCCTCGACCTCATGAGTGCCTCCGGCGGGGGCGGGCCGGACGCCGTTGTCCCCCATGACTACCGTCAGCCATCCCGCCCCCGCCGGAGGCACTCAACGTGGGGTCCGGGGAGTTTAAACTCCCCGGCGGGGTCCAGGGGCAGCGCCCCTGGCCAGCTTTAGAACCCCCAGCACAACCGCCCCACCAGCCTTCCGACCACGCCAGCCCTGCGAGACCGCTGTTCAGCGGTGGTCGTCCGGCACGCGCACGGTCCACAGCAGCAGCAGGCCAACGCCCAGGAACAGGCCCACGGTGGCCATGCCCAGGCGCTGGCTGCCGGTGGCGGCGGTGACGGCGGCCAGGGTGGCGGGGCCGAGGAAGCCGGTGACGCGGCCGGACAGGGCGAAGAGGCCGAAATGCGCGGCCATCTCGCCGGGCGGCGCCATGCGCGCCATCAGCGTGCGCGAGGCCGCCTGGGCCGGGCCGAAGAAGATGCCCAGCAGCAGCGCCAGCCCCCAGAACACCGGCTTGGAGGTCACCACCACCAGCAGGAAGCCGATGATGAACAGCGCCGCCAGCGCCAGCATCACCGTGCGCTTGGAGCCGAGCCGGTCTTCCAGCAGGCCGAAGGCCGCGGCGCCCAGTCCGGCGGTGACGTTCAGGGCAATGCCGAAGAGCAGGATCTCCTGGAAGCCCATGCTGTGCACGCCGGCGGCGAAGATCGCGCCGAAGGCGAACAGCGTGTTCAGCCCGTCCGTGTAGAACAGCCGCGCCAGCAGGAAGCGCAGCAGCGCGGGCTGCCCCGGCAGGCGGCGCAGCACGGCCCGCAGTTCGCGCAACCCGTCGCGGGCCGCCGCACCCCAGCCCGGGCGAGGGCCGCTCGGGTCGGGCAAGGCCAGCAGCACCGGCCAGCTGAACACGACCAGCCAGATCGCCACCAGCGGCGCCACGGCCCGGTAGTGCTCGGAGGCGGCACGGTCCAGGCCCAGCGGCGAGGGGTCGGGCAGCACCAGCAGCACCAGGCACAGCGCCAGGCAGGCCAGGCCCCCGGCATAGCCCAGCCCCCAGGCCAGGCCGGACACCCGGCCGATCTTCTCCGGCGGCGCCACGTCGGGGAGCATGGCGTTGTAGAACACCGTGCCGACCTCGAAGCACACGGTGGCCAGCCCGACGCAGGCCAGCGCCCAGAGCGTCCAGGACGGGTCGGGCTTGGCGAACCAGACCAGGGCGGTGAAGACCGCGGTGGCCAGGGTGCACAGGCCCAGCAGCAGGCGCCGCCGGCCGCCGGCATCGGCCACCGCCCCCAGCACCGGCGACAGCAGCGCGATGGCGATCGCCGCGGCGGTCTGCATCAGCCCCCATTGCGCCTGCCCGGTGGCGGGATCCGGGGCGATGCCCTGGGCGAAATAGGCGGCCACCACGAAGGTCACGACAACGGTGGAAAAGGCGCTGTTCGCCCAGTCGTACAGCGCCCAGGCGAAAGCACGGCGGTCCACGCGGCGGGATCTCCTGCGGAAGCGGTCGGCGGCGGCAGGCCGGTCGGCCCCGGTGAGCGGGGCCGGACACGGCACGGCCGGAACGGTGGCCCCGACGCGATGGTGCCGCAGCAATGGCCCGCGGGCCGGCGGTCGGCAAGGGCCGGTAGGGTGGTTCGGCGTGCCGGGCGGTGCTGCGGGAGGGGGAGAAGAGGCTTCTCCCCCACCCGGACCCTCCCCCTCATCGTTTTTCGGGGTGCTGCCGCGGGCTCGGTGGTGAGGTGGGGCGCGCCGGAGGGCGTGGCCCTCCGGCGACTGCGGTTGTGCGTGGGCTGAAAGGGTGCGGTGTTCTCAGGCCCGGGGCGCCCCGCGTGGCAGCAGCCCCGGCAGCGAATGAAAAAAGATGAGGGAGGGTACGGGAGGGAGAATTCCTTCTCCCTCCCGGGCCATTCGCCCCACCGCGTCAGCCCAGCCGCGCCAGGGCGCGCAGCGCCACGGTCACGGCGGACAGGTCCGGCACGGCCGCCACCTCGCGCACGGTGCGCAGCGCTTCCGCCGCTTCGGGCGCGGCGCCGGGGTCGCGGCCGGCCAGGATCGCGCGCGCCAGCCGGGCCTGGGTCATGTCCAGCCCGTCCAGCAGGGCGGCGCGGGCGCGCGGGCCGAAGGGACCGGCCACGGGTGCGGCCCAGGTGGCGGAACGCAGCGCGTCCAGCCCCAGGCGGCGCCCGGCCTCGGCCCAGGCATGGGCGGCGGCGGCGGGCTCGGCTCCCGCCTCGGCCGCCAGGCGCAGCACACCCAGGGCCGGCATCAGCGCCGGGGCCGCCGCGACGAGGCGCCCGGCCGCCTCGGGCAGGGCGGGATCGGGCGTCGCGGCGGGGACGGCGGCCAGCAGCGCGTCCAGGCCGGGGCGCAGCTTGTTCAGCACCTCGTCCAGCGGCAGCGCCGCTTCCGGCCCGGCGAGCAGGGAGCGCGCGGCAGTTTCCTGCAGCCGGCGCAGTGCCAGCAGCGCGTCGCGGCGCTGTGGCCAGGGAGCGGCGGCCGCGTCCAGGGCGTCCGCCGCCTCCTCGATGCCGAACAGCGCGGCGGCCAGCCAGGCGGCGCGGGCCACGGCGGCGGGGTCGCCCTCGGCGGCCAGGCGCGACAGCCCGGCCGGGCCGAGCCGGTTGCACACGGCGTTGCCCAGCACCGTCGCCACCAGCTCGCGCCGCAGGCGATGGCGCTCGGCCTGGGCGGCAAAGCGCTCGCGCAGGGGGGCGGGGAAGTAGCCCAGCAGCAGCGGCAGCAGCGCCGGCTCGTCGGGCAGGCCGCTGTCCTCGATGCTGTCGGTGATCCACAGCTTGGCCACCGGCAGCAGCGCCGCGATCTCCGGCCGCGTCAGGGCTTCGCCGGTGGTGATGCGGGCGGCCATGCTCTCGGCATCCGGAAGGCCGGCCACGGCGCGGTCCAGCAGGCCCGCGGCTTCCAGCCGGGTCATCAGCGCGGCATGGCCGGGCAGCGCCTCGGCGCCGGCGGCCTGTTCCAGGCTGACGGCCAGGGACTGCTCGGCGTTGTCGCGCAGCACCTGGGTGCCGACCTCCTCCGTCATTTCCGCCAGCAGGGTGTCGCGCTGCTGCAACGTCAGCGCGCCGGACGTGATGGCGTCGGCGGTGAGGATCTTGATGTTCACCTCGTGGTCGGAGGTGCTGACGCCGGCGGAATTGTCCAGCGCGTCGGTGTTCAGCCGCGCGCCCGCCTGCGCTGCCTCGATGCGCCCGGCCTGGGTGACGGCGAGGTTGGCGCCCTCCCCCACCACCGCAGCCGCGACCTCGCGCCCGTCGATGCGCAGCGCGTCGTTGGCGCGGTCGCCGGCCTCGGCCTGGGATTCCGCGCTGCCCTTCACGTAGGTGCCGATACCGCCGAAGTAGAGCAGGTCCACGCGCAGCTTCAGGATCGCGCGCATCACCGCAACGGGGTCCGGGCGCTCCGCTTCCATGCCCAGCAGCGCGCGGGCCTCGGGACTCAGCGGGATGGTCTTGGCGTTGCGCGGAAAAATGCCGCCGCCGGCGCTGAGCTTCGTCGCGTCGTAATCCGCCCAAGAGGAGCGCGGCAGGGCGAAGAGCCGGGCGCGCTCGTCGAAGGAGGCGGCCGGGTCGGGATCAGGGTCGAGGAAGATGTGGCGGTGGTCGAAGGCGGCCACCAGCCGCGTTTGCCGCGACACCAGCAGGCCGTTGCCGAAGACGTCGCCGCTCATGTCACCGACGCCGGCGCAGGTGAAGGGCTCGGCCTGGATGTCGCGGCCCATCTCGGCGAAGTGGCGGGCGATCATCACCCAGGCGCCGCGGGCGGTGATGCCCATGGCTTTGTGGTCGTAGCCCTGCGATCCCCCCGAGGCGAAGGCGTCGCCCAGCCAGAAGCCGACCTCGGCCGAGAGCGCGTTGGCGATGTCGGAGAAGGTGGCCGTGCCCTTGTCGGCCGCCACCACGAGGTAGGGGTCGTCGCCGTCGCGCCGCACCACGCGGGCGGGCGGCACCACCTCCGTGCCGTGGAGGTTGTCGGTGACGTCCAGCATGCCTCGCACCAGGGTGCGGTAGGCGGCGATGCCGGTGTTGGTGAAAGCTTCGCGGTCGGAAGGCGGCGGCACGGCGCCCTTGAGCACGAAGCCGCCCTTGGCGCCGGTGGGCACGATCACGACGTTCTTCAGCCGCTGCGCCTTCATCAGGCCGAGAATCTCGGTGCGGAAATCCTCGCGCCGGTCGCTCCAGCGGATGCCGCCGCGCGCCACCGGGCCGGCGCGCAGGTGGCAGCCCTCCATGTGCACGGCGTGGACGAAGATTTCGCGCCAGGGGCGCGGCAGCGGCATCTCGCCGGCGCGGGCGCTGTCGATCTTCAGCACCAGCCGGTCCTGGTTCAGGAAGTAGTTGGTGCGCAGCACGGCATCCAGCAGCACGCGCAGCCGCGTCAGGATGCGGTCGGCGTCGGGGTCGGTGTTGCGGTCCAGCAGCGCGTCCCAGCGCGCGGAGAGTTCCGCCTCGCGCGCCTCGTTGCGCGGGGCGCCAGGAGTGCCGGCGGCGCCGGAAGCGTCCACGGCTCCGGGCGCGCTCGGAGCGCTGATCGCGCCCGGGGCGTCGGGATCGAAGCGGGCGGTGAACAGTTCCACCAGCAGCCGCGCGGCTTCCGGCTGCGACGCCAGGGCGCCGGCCACGGCCTCCTGGCTGAAGGCGAAGCCGACCTGCTTGAGCCAGCGGAACATCGCCCGCAGCAGCCAGCATTCCCGCCAGTCCAGCCCGGCCCGCAGCACCAGCCGGTTGAAGCCGTCCGCCTCGGCGCGGCCGGAAAGCAGCACGCCCAGCGCGTCCAGCAGGTCGGGGAAGCGCGCTTCCTCGGCATCGGCGCCGGCTTCCAGCGCGAAGACGTGCAGCACCACCGGGTCGGTGCCGGCGGGGGACAGGCGGTGCGGCAGTTCCTCCACCGCGCGCAGGTCCAGCGCCTCGAACAGCGGCAGGGCATCGGCCAGCGGCAGCGGGCCGCCGGGATTGGCCAGGCGCAGCGTCAGGCGGCGCGGCCCTTCGCCGGCGGTGCGATGCAGCCGCGCGGCGGGGCGGCCGCTGTCCAGCGCGGCCTGGGCCAGCTGCAGGTCGGCCACCGCCCAGTTCACCGGTGTCTCGTCCCGGTAGGCGGGCGGGAAGGCGTCGGCCCAGCGCGCCAGCAGCCCGGCCGCGGCCCCTTCGCCGAGGTCCTCGGCCAGCGCGTCGGCCAGGCGGTCGCCGAAAGGCCGGGCGGCCTGCACCACCGCCGCTTCCAGCGCCGCCGCGTCCACGGCCGGCACCGCGCCGGGGGTGGTGCCGATCACGTAGTGGATGCGCGCCAGCGGCCCGTCGCCGAGTGCGACGTGAAAGGCGGATTGCCGGCCGTTGAAGGCGCCGGCCAGCAGCCGGCCGACGCGCTCGCGCAGCCGGCTGTCGAAGGTGTCGCGCGGCAGCCAGACCAGGGCGGCGACGAAGCGGCCGAAGGGGTCGCGGCGCAGCGCCAGGGCCGGGCGCGGGCGCAGCTGCAGGTCCACCGCGCGGCGGGCGCCGGCCAGGATGTCGGCTTCCGCCGCACCGAACAGCTCGTCGCGCGGCCAGGTGTCGAGGATGTTGCGGAAGGCGCGCTCGTCGTGGCTGCCCGGCGCCGCCCCGGCCTGGTCCAGGATGCGCCGCACCTTGGAGGACAGCCACGGGATGGCGCGCGGGTTGCGGTTGTAGGCGTCGGCCGCGAAGAGGCCCAGGAACAGCCGCACCGCCACCACCTGCCCGTCCGCCACGATGCGCGTGGCCACCACGTCGCCATGGGCGGGGCGGTGCACGCGCACGCGCAGGTTGGCCTTGGCGATGCCCAGCGCTTCCGGCTCGGCCAGCGCGTCGCGCACGACGGCGGGCACGGCGCCCAGGTCGCGCAGCGCGTCGAACACCGGCAACGCCGGGTCGCGCAGCAGGCCGAGATCCTCGCTGGCCCGCATCGGCCCGGCCAGCTCCACCCGGCGATGGCCGAGCAGGATGAAGTTGTCCTCCGCCATCCAGCGCAGGAAGTTGCGCGCTTCCGCCCCGTCGGGCAGGTCGGCGACCTCCGCCTCGGCGGTGCGCAGGCGTTCCAGCAGGGCGGGAAAGTCCGCCACCACCTGCCGCACCTCCTCCATGGCGCGCACCAGCGCGGCTTCCACGCCCGGCCAGTCCTGCGCGGGCGGGCCGCCGGCGCCCAGCAGCCGCGCCGGGGTGGGGGCGACCTCGATGCGCATCATGCTCTCGGGCTGGCCGCCATGGCCGAAGCCCAGCAGCCGCCCGGCCGCGTCGCGCTGCGCCGGCAGGATCGGGTGCAGCAGCCGGCGCACGGAACGGCCGGTGATGGTCAGCGCCGCCATGGCGCTGTCCACCAGGAAGGGGCGGTCGTCCACCACGATCTCCACCACCGCCACGCCGCGCCCGGGGCCGGGGGGCAGCAGGCGGACCTTGGCGGCACCGGGCGCCGCGGCGGGTCCGGCGGGCGCGGTTTCAGGGGACGCGGTTCCGGCGGGTGGGCGCTCGGCGGCGAAGGCCCAGAGGGAGGCGGCCGCCTCGGCCAGGGCCTCGGGCGGCTCGGCCACCAGCTCGGGGGTGGGCAGCGCCTCGAACAGGCGGCGCAGCAGCGTGCCGGCGGCGGGTGGCAGGGCGGGGGCGAGGCGCGCCAGCGCGGCCTGGGCGCCGCGCAACACCGCCTCGCGCAAGGGATCGGCCGCCGGGACGGCCTCGGCCGTGGCGATGTCCTGCGGCATGGCCGTTCTTCCCCCTGCGTTCCGTGCGGCAGCTAATCGGGCTCCGCCGCCGGGCGCAACCTCCGCGCCGTGACGGCCCGGTGACGAAGTGCCACGCCGCGCGTTGCCCCCGGCAGCACGGAAGGAGCGGGGCATGGCAGCGGGGCGCGTGGCGCTGGTCACGGGGGCGGCGCACGGGATCGGCCTGGCCATCGCGGCGCGGCTGGCGGCGGAGGGCTGGCGCGTGGTGATCGCCGACAGGGCCGCGGCACGACCGGACTTCCCCGCGCGCTACGTGCAGGCCGACGTCTCCGACGAGGCCGCGGTGGCGGCACTGGTGTCGGGGGTGCGCGACACGGAAGGCCGGCTGGACGCGCTGGTGTGCAACGCGGGCTTCATGATCCGCAAGCCGATCCGCGAGTTGTCCCTGGCGGAATGGCAGTCCGTGCTGGGCACCAATCTCACCAGCACCTTCCTGCTGGTGCGCGCCGCCGAGGACCTGCTGCGCGCCGCGCGCGGTGCCGTGGTCACGATCGCCTCCACCCGGGCGCATCAGTCGGAGCCGGACACGGAAAGCTATTCCGCCAGCAAGGGCGGCCTCCTGGCGCTGAACCACGCGCTGGCGATCAGCCTGGGGCCGGACGTGCGGGTGAACTGCGTCTCGCCCGGCTGGATCGACGTGGCCGGCGAGGCGCTGCGCCCGGAGGACCACGCCCAGCACCCCGTCGGCCGCGTCGGCCGCCCCGACGACGTGGCCGCGCTGGTGTCCTGGCTGGTGGGCCCCGAGAGCAGCTTCGTCACGGGCAGCGAGTTCGTCACCGACGGCGGCATGACCCGCAAGATGATCTACGCGGCGTGACGGCAGCGCCCGCACGCCGCGCTGTGCGGGTCGCGGTCCGCGGTCCGGCGGGAGTGGTTGGGCCTGGGTGTTCGGCCGCGGCCAAGGGGGCTCTGCCCCCTTGGAGCCCCCGCGAGGAGCTTAGGCTCCTCGACCTCATGAGTGCCTCCGGCGGGGGCGGGACCGGACAGGGCGGTCCACCAGGACGACGTGGGCCATCCCGCCCCCGCCGGAGGCACTCAAGTGGGGTCCGGGGAGTTTAAACTCCCCGGCGGGGTCCAGGGGCAGCGCCCCTGGCCAACGCCCGAACACCACAGAACCAACCATCCGATCCGGACCAGGACGCGCCCAGCGCGGCGCACGGATGCGGCCGGTCGCGCGCGTGGTTCAGCGGGCGCGTGCCCGGGCGTTGCGGGCTTCCAGGCGGGCCACCAGGCGCACCAGGGGCCAGAGCACCACGAGGTAGATGGCGGCGACGCCGATCAGCGGCGTGGGGTTGGCGGTCAGGGCCTGGGCATCGTTGCCCTGCTTCACCAGTTCCGGCAGCGCCACCACGGAGGCCAGCGAGGTTTCCTTGAAGATGCCGACGCAGTTGCTGGTCAGCGGCGGGATCACCACGCGCATGGCCTGCGGCAGCACGACGTGGCGCATGGTGGCGCGGAAGTGCAGGCCCAGGGCGCGGGCGGCCTCGACCTGGCCCTGGGGGACGGATTCGATGCCGGCGCGGAACACCTCGGCCGAGAAGGCCGACATCACGACGCAGAGCGAGCCGGCCGCGGCGGCAAAGGAGGACAGGCGGATGCCCACGAAGGGCAGCGCGTAGTAGCTGAGGATCAGCAGCACCAGCATCGGCAGGGCGCGGAACAGGTCCACGTAGCCCACCGCCAGCCAGCGCACCGGCCGCGGCCCGTACAGGCGCAGCATCGCCACCGTCAGCCCCATGGGCACGCCGAGCAGGATCGCCACGACGGCGAGCTGCACCGTCATCGCCAGGCCCGTCAGCAGCAGCGGCAGGACGCGGAGGAAGACCTCCGCGTTGAGGAAGGTTTCGGTGAAGCTCACCCGGCGCGCGGCAGCGGCAAGGGGGTGACGGTGGAGGAGCCGGGCGCCGGCGGCTCGCCGAACCACTTCTCGTACAGGCGGGCCACGGTGCCGTCCCGCTTGAGCTCGGTGATGGCGTCGTTGATCCGCGCCGTCAGCGGCGATCCCTTGGGCAGCATGATGGCGATCTGGTTGCCGGAGGGGATGGTGGCCAGCACGCGCATGCCGCGCATGGTGCGAAAGGCGTAGAGCGAGCCGGCCTTGTCGTTCACACCGCCGTCGACGCGCCCGTTGCTGACGTCGAGAAACATCGCGGTGGCGGTGTCGTAGCTCTTGGGCGTAGCGAGGCCCAGGCGGTCGGCGTTGGCCTTGATCCAGATCTCGCCGGTGGAGCTGGCGATGGCGCCCAGCACCTTGCCGCGCAGGTCGTCCATGCCCTTCAGCGTGGAGGTCGGCCCGGCGATCAGCGCCAAGTCGGTGTCCATGTAGGGCTGGGTGAAGTCCTGGTTGCGCAGCCGGTCGGGCGTCACGGTGATGGAGGACACGGCGAGGTCGATGCGGCGCGAGGCGGTGGCGGCGAACAGCGCCTGGAAGCCCAGGTCGGTGATCTGCACGGTCATGCCCAGCTTCCCCGCCACCAGCCGCACCAGCTCGATCTCCAACCCGTCGAACTGGCCGCGCTCGTCCTTGATCTCGAAGGGCGGGTTGGACGGGTAGGAGCCGAGCTGCAGCACGGTTTGCGCCCGCAGCGGCGCGGCGAGCGCCGCGGCGGCCGCCGTTCCCAGAACTGTTCGCCGCCCGATCGCTCGCATCCCGGCATTTCCCCTTGTTCGACGGGGCGGAAACTCGGGCGAGGTCCGCGGGGCTGTCAAGCGGGCGCCCGCCGCCCCGGCCGCATGCTGCCGGGCGGCTGTCCTGACGGGGAAGGCGGGAATGGCCGGGGGAGTGAACTCCCCCGCCCCCTCCTTTTTTCGGGAGTTTCCGGGGGCGCCATCGGCCACTTGCGCCCCCGGAAACTCCCGAAAATAGATGGGGGCACCGGAGGAATACCTTCCCCCGGCTCGCTGCTTCGGAGCGCGGGGATCTGCCGACGCTATTCCGCCCGGGCGCCGCTGATGCGCACCGCTTCCTGCCACATCGGCCGCTCGGCCCGGCCGCGCGCCACGGCGTCCTCCGGCGTGGACCACAGCAGCCGCGCCCCGGCCTGCAGGAAGCGGGCGCGGGGCGCGTCCTCCGCCGCGATCTCGCGCAGGGCGGCGTTGAAGCGGTCCACCACCGCGCGCGGCACGCCCCGCGGCATCACGAAGGCGGCCCAGGAGGTGACCACGAAGTCCGGCACCCCCGCCTCCGCCATGGTGGGCACATCAGGCATGGTGGGCCAGCGCACCTCGGAGGTGACGGCCAGCGCCCGCATCCGCCCTTCGGCGATCACCGGCGCGTAGGAGGGCAGGTTGTCCAGCGCGAAGTGCACGTCGCCCGACAGCATCGCGGGGATCGTCTGCGCCGCGCCGCGGAACGGCACGTGCGTCGCCTCGATGCCCAGGCGGCTGCGGAACAGCTCGCCCGACAGGTGCGGCGAGGTGCCGACGCCCGGCGAGCCGAAGGAGATGCCGCCGGGCCGCGCCTTCGCCCAGGCGATGAACTCGGCCAGCGTACGGGCGGGGACGTGCTCGGTCGGCACCACGGCGACGTTGGGCAGGTCGTAGCTCAGCGCCACCGGCTGGATGTCGCGGTCCACCTCCCAGCTCATGCGGGCGTAAAGGAACTGGTTGATGGAGAACTGCCCCACCGTCGCCATCGCCGCCGTGTGGCCGTCCGGTGCCGCCTTGGCCAGCGCGTCCATGCCGATGTTGCCGCCCGCACCCGGCCGGTTCTCCAGCACGAAGGGCTGGCCCAGCCGGTTGCCCAGCCGCTCGCACAGGATGCGGGTCAGCACGTCGGTGGAACCGGCCGGCGGAAACGGCACGATCACCCGCACGGGCCGCTCGGGCCAGGTGCCGGCCGCGGCCGCGCCGCTGGTCTGCGCCAGGGCCGGCCGGAACAGCGGCAGGGCGGGCGGCAACAGGGCGGGCAGGCAGGCGGCGGCGGACAGCAGGGCGCGTCGGTTCGGCATGGTGTGGTCGTTTCTCCCGTTCTGCGGGGCAGCTTCGCCCGCCGTGCCGCCGCGCGCCACGGATTCCGCGGCCCCCGCGCCACGGCGGCGGGCAAACCGCACCGGCCCGGCCCGCCGCCCCCGCGCCGTAGGCTGACGCCCGCCGAGGGCTCGGCTACCCTGCGTCCCGCCATGGCCATGACCCTGTCCGACCTGCTCGCGCCGGTGACGCCCGAGCGCTTCTTCGCCGAGTTCCACGACAAGCAGCCGCTGCACGTGCGCGGGGGTGCGGCGAAGTTCGCCGCCGTGCTGGGCTGGCGCGGGATCAACCGGCTGCTGGACATGACCCATATCTGGTCCGCCCATTCGCTGCGGCTGCTGATGGACGGCGAGCCGATCCCCGGCGAGGCCTACTGCACCCGCGCGGTGGGCCGCGACGGCACCCAGGTGCTGCAGCCCGAGGCGCACAAGCTGCGCGACTGGATCGCCCGCGGCGCCAGCATCGCGATGAACGACGTGGACAGCCTGACGCCGGGGCTCAGCAGCGTGTCGGGCGCGCTGGAGGATGCCGGGCTGGGCAAGGTGCAGGCCAACATCTACGTCTCCTTCCGCTCCCACAAGGCGTTTCCCGTGCACTTCGACACGCACGACGTCTGGGCCCTGCAGGTGGAGGGCGAGAAGACCTGGAACATCTGGTCCGGCCGGGCGGAATGGCCGATCGCGCATCCCGCCTTCCGCAACCTCGGCCAGGCGCATCACGACCGGGCGCGCGGGACCCTGCGCGAACAGATCACGCTGCGCACCGGCGACCTGCTCTACCTGCCGCGCGGCTGGTACCACGACGCGCTGGCCGAGGCCGACGCGTCCGTGCACGTCACCTACGGCGCCAACGCGCCGCTGGGGATGGATTTCCTGAACGTGCTGCTGGAACGCGCGGTGCAGGACCCCGCCTTCCGCCAGCCCCTGCCGCGGCAGGACGGCACGCCGGCGGCGCAGTTCGCCCTCACCTCCCGCGCCGCGACGCTGGGCAGCAAGCTGTCCGACTATTGCCGCGACCCCAAGGTGCTGGAGGTGCTGGCGCGGCTGGTGGCCAACCACCGCTACCCGCGCCCCACCATCGACGTGCTGGCGGCCCGCGGCCTCGCCGCGCCGGAGGAGGCTGCCCCCGCCGCCGAGGAGGGCGGCTTCCGGGTGGTGGCGCCCGGCGCCCGGCCGGTGCGGCGCGGCGCGGAATGGGTGCTGCGCACCGGCTCGGGCACGCTGCCGCTCTCGCCCATCGAGGCGGAGGCGGCGGGCTGGGTGCTCAACCGCCGCGACGTGGACGCGGCGGTGCTGCAAACGGCACATCCGGCGGTGGATGCCGCCGCCCTGCTGCGGCGCCTGGCGGAAGCCGGGCTGCTGGCCGCGGCATGAGGCACCGTTCTTCCGGGCCCGTCCTGCTCGCCCTGGCGGCCGCGCTGCTGGTCGCGCGGCCCGCGGCGGCGCAGCCCCGCCCCTTCAACTGCATCGGCGCCGAGGAGCTGGAGGACGACGTCTTCGCCGTGCCCTTCCGCGCCGGCAGCGCCCAGGTCACCGACGCCGCCCGTTCCGCCCTGGCCGCTGCCGGCGAGCGGATCGGCGCGGAGCCGGACCGCAACGTGTGCGTGCTCGGCCATGCCCAGCGCGAGGGCGGGCAGGCCAGTTCCGTGCGCCTCGCGGCCGAGCGGGCGCGGGCGGTGTCGCAGGCGCTGCGGAGCCGCTTCCAGGTGCCCGAGGCGCGGCTGCGGGCCGAGGCGCGGGTGGCGGGGTTCAGCCGCCGCACCGGCAACACGGAGGCGCGCAGCGTCAGCATCGTGATCCTGCCCGCCAGCGTCCCGGTGCCGGAACGCGGCCCGGTGCGGTCGCCGGCGGCCGCGGCACGCCCCGCCGCACCCCCGGCCGGCACGGCGCCGGCCGCACCGGCCCCGGCCTCGCCACCCGCGGCCTCCCCCGCCGCGCCGGCCGCAGCGCCACCCTCTCCGGCCGCACCGCGGGCGGTGCCCGCCACGCCCCCGGCCGCGGCACCGCCAGCCGCGGCACCACCGACTGCCGCACCGCCAGTTGCGGAACCGCCGGCTGCCGCACCGCCGGCAGCCGCACCGACACTGCCCCCGGCGGCGCCCGCCCCGGTGCCACCGCCCGCGGCTGCCCCCGCCGCACCGGCGGAAGGGCCGGCCGCGCCGCCGCCCTGACCGCCCGCCGCGCGAGCCCCATTCCCCCGGCGGCGATCCGCCGGCCGGCCGCGCCGCAGGGGACCCGCAGGGCCGCCGCCGGCCCCGGGATTTGCGCGCGGCCGCCAGTCTGCACTAGACCACCCTCCGAGGGATCGTGCGCCGTCCACCGGACGGCGGCGTTTGCAGGGCCTCGCGCGGCCGCCCAGGGGCAGACCAAGCGGCGGGGCCGACTGCGGGAAACGGACATGCCGTGCCTGGCAGACCTGCGAACTGAGATGGAGACGAGCATGACTGAGATGGACACGGTGCTCGACGCCCGCCCCGGCGACGCGGCCGCGCTGGCCGACCTCGCCGCGACGCAGCTCCGCCGCAACAACCCCGGCGATGCCGCCACGGCCGAGCAGGCGGCGCGCGCCGCGCTGGCGCTGCGGCCGGACCTGTTCGGCGCCTGGAACACCCTCGGCCATGCCCTGGCCCGCCGCCACGCCTGGTCCGAGGCGGTGGACGCGGCGCGCGAGGCAGTTCGCCTACGGCCGGAAGACCCCGGGCTGCTGGCCGGGCTGGCGGGGCACCTGCTGGCGGCCAACCGCGTGGCGGAATCGGCGGAGGTCCTGTCGCAGGCCGTGGCGCTGCGCCCCGAGGATGCCGGGCTGCACCGCCGCCTCAGCATCACGCTGTCACGGCTGGGCCGCGGGGAGGACGCGCTGGCGGCCGCCCGCCGCGCGGTGGAGCTCCGCCCCGAGGAGCCCGACCTGCACCTCCACCTCGCCACCCTGCTGGCGGCGGCGGAGCCGGACGCCGCCGATGCGGCGCGGGCGGAAGCCGAGCGCCTGCTGCGCGACGCCCTGGACGGGCAGCCCGAGCAGGCCGGGCTGTGGAACCTGCTCGCCAAGGTCCGGGGCGCGCGGCGCGATCCGGCCGGGGCGGTGGCCGCGCTGGACGAGGTGATCCGCCTGGAGCCTGCCTCACCCTGGCCGCTGAACGACCGCGTCGGCCACCTGCTGGCCCTGAACCGGCTGGACGAGGCGCTGGTGTCGATCACCCGGGCGCTGGAGCTGCGGCCGGAAGATCCCGTGCTGCTGCGCCGGCTGGCCATCGTGCTCGACCGGATGGGCCGCCCCGAGGAGGCCGTGTCGGCCGCCCGGCGCGCGGTGGCCGCGGCGCCGGGGGATGCCGAGAATCACCACGTCCTGGCCGGGCTCACCCTGCGCTCGGACCCGGCCGCTGCTGCGGCGGCGGCGCGGGAAGCGGTGCGGCTGAGCAACGGGGTGGAGGCGCATCGCAAGCGCCTGGACGCCGCCCTGGCCCGGCTGGAGGCCGCCCCCGCCCCGACGGCCCAGGCTCAGGCGCCAACGGCCGCGGTCGCGCAGGCCCAGGCACCCGCAGCGCGGGCACCCGTGGCTCAGGCACCGGTGGCCCGGACGCCCTCGGCCGCCGCATCGGCGAAGGCACCCTCGACCGCCAGGAAGCCCGCCCCGGCAACTGCGGCGGAGGCCAAGCCCGACCGCCGCAAGCTCAAGAAGCAGGCAGCGAGCGAGCGGTCGCGGCCGCCTTCGAAAGGTCGTCGATGAAGCGGTCGTATTCCGCCGACTTGGCGGACGCGTCGGGGATGCGCAGCAGGTAGGATGGGTGGACGGTCGGAAAGAACGGCCGTCCGTCCGTGCCGCGCAGCAGCGAGCCGCGCACCTTGGTCACCGGCATGGCGCGGCCGGTGACGGCGCGCAGCGCCGTGGCGCCCAGCGACACCAGCAGCCGCGGCGCGACCAACGCGATCTCCCGCTTCAGGAAGGGCTGGTAATAGGTGATGTCGCCGGCATCGGGCGACTGGTGCAGCCGGCGCTTGCCGGTGGGCGTGAACTTGAAGTGCTTCACCGCATTGGTGACGTAGGCCTCGTCGCGGCTGATGCCGGCGTCGTCCAGGGCGCGGTTGAACAGCCGCCCGGCGGGGCCGACGAAGGGGCGGCCCTGCAGGTCCTCCTCGTCGCCGGGCTGTTCCCCCACGAACATCAGCGTGGCGCCGACCGGGCCCTCGCCGAACACCCCCTGAGTGCTGTTGGCGGTCCAGGGCGGCAGGTCGTTGCGGCCGAAGAGTTCGCGCTTCAGCGCGTCCAGGGCAGCGCGGGCATCGTCGGGCGGTGTGGCGGTCTGGGACATGGCAGGAACAGCAACGCCGGAAGCGGCGATCCGGTGCAGCGGCGCGGATGCGGCCGGACGGGCTTCGTCGCCGGCCGGCGCCGCGGGTCCGGGTGATGCTGGGGCAGCGGGCGGCGTGCTGCGGGTTCCCGCGGCGCCGGACGCTGCCGATGCGGTGCTACGGGCCTCCGTGGCGCCAGGTGCTGTCATCGCGGGCGCCGCGGCTTCGGCCGGGAACAGCTCGGCTTCCGTGAAGTCGCGCGCGGCCAGCGGCGCCAGGGCGGGCCGGGGCGGAGTGAACTCCGCCGCGGCCGGCTGCGGCAGGGCGCGCTGGCGGCGGGCGGCCGGCGGGGTGGCGCCGCGCTCCACCATGGCGGCGACGCGGGCGGGGGCTTCGGCGATCAGCCGGGGGATGTCGCGCGCCTCGGGCAGGTTCTTCCAGTACTTCATCGGCATCTCGGCGCGCATCGCGTCGGTTTTCAGCCGGGCCGGGTTGAAGATGGCGGCAAAATAGGCGCGCCACAGCTCCTCCGCCGCGTCCTCCGGCGGGGCGTCGGCGCGGCGGCCGCCAGGGCCGAAGGAAACGCTCCCGCCGTCCCAGTGGGCGCTGGCGGCGGGGGTCAGGATGGACCAGCGCAGCTGGGCGAAGCGGCGGGCGAAGAAACCGGCCTCGGCGCGCAGGATGTGGTGCTCCGGCTCGAACCAGCTGACGTAGCGGGTCGGTTCGTCCGTGCCCGGCAGGGCGTTCGGCACTTCGCGGAAGCGCACGAAGGCGTGCATCTTGTGGGCGTCGCGGCGCACCGCGCGGGCCATGCTGTCCGCCCGCGACACGTCGGGGTCGGTGGCGACGTCCAGCAGGCTGCGCTCGGCCTGGAGGCGGTGCAGCAGCCGGTGCAGCAGGGTGAAGCGCGCGGGGTCGCGGTGGCGGATCACCACCTCCGCCAGTTCCGGAAAGGCGCGGGGCACGCGGGGCGGCGGGGCCTCGGCCGGCGGCGCCGGCGGGGGTGGGCCGGTGAACATCGGCGCCGGGTCGGCCGGGCTGTCCCAGGCGACCTGCTCGGGCGCGATGCCGGCGGTCACCAGCGCCCGGGCGGCGGCGCGCCAGCCGGCGAAGTCGTCCGGCAGCGCCAGGGAAACGCCGAACATGGCCGGGGCGCGCCCGGCACCCGGCGGCAGGGCGTCCATCGGCGGCGTTCCGGGAAGCGCAGACGGCACGAGCGGCCGGGTCCCGCCGGGAACGGTGGGCAGCGCGAAGAGGTCCCGCGGGGCGCCGTCAGGCATGCGGAGTAACAGGGCTCAAGCGGCGGCGCCGAACAGCGACAGCTGCACCGGCTTGTACGGCAGGGCGGGCAGCTGCCCGGCCAGCCCGCCCTCGGGGGTCAGCAGGGCGCGCAGGTCGGCGCGGTCCAGCAGGCCGGGGGCGGCGCGGTGGTCGGCGGCCACCAAGAAGGGTGCCACCTTGCGCAGCGACACGCGCAGCCGCGCCAGGTCCTCCAGGCGGATGGCGCGGTGGCGGCGGGCGCTGAGGATGCGCTCCACCGTCTTGGCGCCCAGGCCGGGCACGCGCAGCAGGCTCTCGCGGTCGGCGCGGTTGACGTCCACGGGAAAGCGCTCGCGGTGGCGCAGCGCCCAGGCCAGCTTGGGGTCCACGTCCAAGTCGAGCATGCCGGTGCCGCCCTCCACGATCTCCGGCGCGTTGAAGCCGTAGAAGCGCATCAGCCAGTCGGCCTGGTACAGCCGGTGCTCGCGGATCAGCGGCGGTGCGGCCGGCGGCAGCACGGCGGGGGCGTCGGGGATGGGGGAATAGGCGGAATAGTAGACCCGCTTGAGCCGGTAGGAGCCGTAAAGGTTGGCGGAACTGTCCAAGATCTGGGCGTCGCTGGATGCATCGGCGCCCACGATCATCTGGGTGGACTGCCCGGCCGGAGCGAAGCGCGGCGGCGCGGCGCGGGTGCGGCCGGCGGCGTGCTCCGCCTTGGCTTCCTTGGCTTCGTCGATATGCGTGCGCAGCGTCGCCATGGCACGGCGGATGGCGCGGTTGTCCTTTTCCGGCGCCAGGGCGGCGAGGCTTTCGGCCCGCGGCAGTTCCACGTTGATGCTGAGGCGGTCGGCGAAGGCGCCGGCCTGGGCGATCAGCAGCGGGTCGGCGTCGGGAATGGTCTTGAGGTGGATGTAGCCCTTGAAGCCGTGCTCCTCCCGCAGCGTGCGGGCCACGCGCAGGATCTGCTCCATGGTGTAGTCGGGGGAGCGGATGATGCCGGAGGAAAGGAACAGGCCCTCGATGTAGTTGCGCCGGTAGAAGTCCAGCGTCAGCTCCACCAGCTCCTTCACCGTGAAGCGGGCGCGCTGCACGTTGGAGGTCGCGCGGTTGATGCAGTAGGCGCAGTCGAAGACGCAGGCGTTGGTCAGCAGCACCTTGAGCAGCGAGATGCAGCGCCCGTCCGGGGCATAGGCGTGGCAGATGCCCATGCCTTCCGTGCTGCCCAACCCGCCATCGCGGCTGTCGCGCTTCTCGGTTCCCGAGGAGGAACAGGAGGCGTCGTATTTCGCCGCATCGGCCAGGATTTCCAGCTTGCGGCGAAGGTCCAGGGCACGATCCGGCATGGATGTTCATATTGTGTTCTGAACAATTCCGGCAAGGCTGGCAGCGCCCGGAACCGCCGCGAAGGGCCGGGTTTTCCTGGGTTTCCGCCGCCGGCCGGGCGTGCGGAAGGGTTCAGCCGTGCAGGGCTTCGCGCGTCGCCGTGCCCAGGCCCGCGGCCACCAGCAACCCGCCGCCGAGACGGTTGAACAGGGCAATCACCCCGGGGTTGCGCACCGCCGCCCGCGCCCGAGAGGCCACGGCCGCGTAGCCCAGCGCATTGCCGAAGGCGAGCACCAGGAAGGTCGCTTCCAGGATCGCCACCTGCCCGGCGAAGCCCGCCTCCGGGTCCAGGAACTGCGGCAGGAAGGCCACGAAGAAGGTGATGCCCTTGGGGTTCAGCGCCGTGACCAGCCAGGCATGCCCGAGCATCCGCGCCGCCGGGGCCGCGTCGCTGCATGGCCGGGCATCGGGCGTGCCGCCGGCGCGCCAGAGCCGCATGCCCAGCCAGACCAGGTAGGCCGCCCCCGCCCATTTCAGCGCCGCGAAGAGCCCGGCCGAGGTAGCCAGCAATGCGCCCAGCCCCAGCACCGACACGGTCATCGCGGTGAAATCGCCCAGCGCCACCCCGATCGCCGTCGGCAGCGCGGCGCGCCAGCCCTGCCCCAGCGCGTAGGACACCACCAGCAGCACGGTGGGGCCGGGGATCAGCACCAGCAGCGCCGAGGCGGCGGTGAAGGCGAGCCAGAGCTGGACGGACATGCGGGGGTTATCTCGCGATCGTGGGGCCGCGCATGCAGCCATCCGGCGCCCTGCCGCGTCCAGGCCCCTCGCAATCCCCGCCCGCGCGCCTACCCTGGTGGGGGATGAATCAGGTCTTCCTCAACCGCGTCGGCACGGCCACCCCGGCCCACGAGGTCCACGGCACCTTCCGGGCCTTCGCCGAGCACATGATCCCGGAGGGCCGCGAGCGGCGCGTCTTCGCCCGCATGGCCGACCGCGCCGGGATCGCCCAACGCTGGAGCGTGCTGCGCCCGGACGGCCGCCCGGGCCGGGTGGATGCGGAGGGCTTCTACGAACCGGGCCGCTTCCCTTCCACCCGCGCCCGGATGCGCCGCTGGGAAGCGGAAGCCCCCGCCCTGGCTTTCCGGGCGCTGGCGGCGCTGGGGCAGCTGGAGGGGATCACGCATCTCTTCGTCACCTCCTGCACCGGGCTGGTGGCGCCGGGGCTGGACCACGCGATCTGCGCCCATCTCGGGCTCCCCGAGACGGTGGCGCGCACGAATATCGGCTTCATGGGCTGCCAGGCCGCCATCGTGGCGCTGCGGGCGGCGCGCGACGCCGTGCGCGCCGACCCCGAGGCCCGCGCCCTGGTGGTGAACCTGGAGCTCTGCACCCTGCACCTGCAGGAACGGCCGGAGGTGGAGCAGCTGCTCTGCTTCCTCTTGTTCGGCGACGGCTGCGCGGCCGCGCTGGTGAGCGCCGAGCCCTCGGGGATGCGACTGGACGCCTTTCGCTGCGCCCTGCTGCCCGAGGCGCAGGAGCAGATTGCCTGGCGGGTGGGCGATGACGGCTTCGACATGGTGCTGTCGGGCGAGGTCCCGAAGAGCCTGACCCGCGCCCTGCCGCCGCGCCTGAACGACATTCTCGGCGGCGAGGCGCCGGAGGATTTCGCGCTCTGGGCGGTGCATCCCGGCGGGCGTTCCGTGCTGGACGCGGTGGAGGAAGCCTGCCGTCCGCCGCAGGGCGCGCTGGCGCATTCGCGGGCCGTGCTGCAGGCGCACGGCAACATGTCTTCGCCCACGGTGATGTTCGTGCTGCGCGACATGCTGGCCGAGCGGATCGCCGGCCGGCAGGGCGTGGCCCTGGCCTTTGGCCCCGGCCTGTCGGCCGAAACCATGCGCTTCGCGACGGTGTGATGGCGGGCGGTGGTGCCGGGTGGCCCGGGAGGGAGAAGGAATTCTCCCTCCCGATACCCTCCCTCGTCTCTCTTCGGGAGGCTGCCGCGGGGCTGCCGACACGCGGAACGCTGCGCCGCACGGGAGAAATCGGATTTCAGGGTGGCGCAGGCGGGCGGCCACGGTCGCCGGAGGGCCAAGCCCTCCGGCGCGCCCGAGGTTTCAGCCCCGACCGCGGCAGCCCCCCGGAAAAAGATGAGGGGGAGGGTTCGGGAGGGGGAGAATTCCTTCTCCCCCTCCCGAGCCACCGGCCAGCCGCATGAGCCTGCGCCAACGCTCCACCGCCCCGGAGATCATGGACGACGCGGCGCAGGACTTCGCCGCCTTTTCCGCCGCCCTGCGGGACCTGGAGCGGATCAACCGCATGAGCCTGGCCTACCGGCCGACGCTGCGCTGGCTGGACGCGCTGGCACGGCGGACGGGGGCACGGCGGCTGAGCGTGCTGGACGTGGGCGCGGGCGGCGGCGACATGCTGGCCCGCGTCGCGGCCTGGGGCGCGCGGCGCGGAGTGGCGCTGGAACTGGCGGCGCTGGACCGCTCGCCGCACGCGGCGGCGCATGCTCGCGCACGCCACCCCGGCCTGCCCGTGCGCTGGATCACCGCCGACCTTTTCGCGCTGGACCCGGCGGAGCGCTTCGACGCGGCCATCTGCGCCCTGTTCACCCATCACCTGGACGACGAATCGCTGGTGCGCTTCCTGCGTTGGATGGACGGCCGCGCGCGGCAGGGCTGGCTGATCAGTGACCTGCACCGCCATCCCATCCCCTGGGCCACAGTGTGGGCGGGGGTGCGGCTGCTGCGGATGGACCCGATGGTGGTGCACGACAGCACCGTGTCCATCGCCCGCGGCTTTTCCCGCGCGGACTGGGAAGGGTTGATCCGCCGCGCCGGGGTGGGGGCGGAACTGCGCTGGGCTTTTCCCTTCCGCTGGATCGTGTCGGGCGGCGGGGCGGGGTGACGGCGGCGATCGTGATCGGCGGCGGCCCGGCCGGGGCGGCGGCGGCGATCGCCCTGGCGCGCGGCGGCGCGGCGGTGACGCTGGTGGAGCGGGAAGCCGGGCCGCGGGAAAAGGTCTGCGGCGAGTTCCTGGGGCCGGACGCCGCGGCGCTGCTGCGCGGGCTGGGGCGGCCGCTGCCGGAACTTGGGGCAGTGCCGATCCATGGCGCCCGGCTGGCGGCGGGGCGACAGGATACGGCCTGGCCCCTGCCCTTCGCGGCTTGGAGCCTGCCGCGCGCCACGCTGGACGAGGCGCTGCTGGCCGCCGCCGCAACGGCCGGGGCGCGGGTGCTGCGCGGCCGCATGGTGGCGGGTGCGGCGCGGGAAGGCGACGGCTGGACGGCGCGGCTGGGGGACGGCGCGGTGCTGCGCGCGCCAGCCCTGGTGCTGGCCACCGGCAAGCACGAGTTGCGCGGCCATTCCCGCCCGGTGCGGGGCGGCGCCGTGGGCTTGAAGCTGCCGCTGCAACTGTTGGCGCCGCTGGACGGGCGGGTGGTGCTGCTGCCCTTCGCCGGCGGCTATGCCGGGCTGCAGCCGCGGGCCGGAGGCGGCGCCAACCTCTGCGCCGCGCTGCGCAAGGCCGGGCCGGAAGCGCGCAACCCAGTGGCGCTGCTGGCGCGGGTGGCGGCGGGCTCGGCCCAGGGGACGGTGCTGCTGCGCGGGGCCGTGCCGCTGCTGAAACGGCCGCTGGCGGTGGCGGGGGTGCCCTACGGTTTCCGGCACCGAGACGGGGCAGCGGCGGAACCCGGCCTGTTCCGCGTCGGCGACCAGTTCGCCGTGGTGCCCTCCCTGGCGGGCGAGGGCGTGGCCATGGCGCTGCTCGGCGGGGTGGCGGCGGCGGCGGCGATCCTGGCCGGGCAGAGCGCGGCGGCGTTTCACGTGGCGCTGAACCGCCGGCTGGACCGGCCGATGCGCTGGGCGGGGATGCTGGCGTGGCTGCTGGACACCACGCCGGACGCGCTGGCCCTGGCCGCGCGGGCGCTGCCCGGTGCGGCGCGCCTGGCTGCCGCGCGTACCCGGCTGCCGGGCCTGGCCTGAGCCGCACCGGCAAGGGGGAAGGTTCGGGCGGGAGTTCGCCTTACTTCCTTACGATCTTACTTCCTTGCTCCGCCCGCCTCGGCAAGGCACTTACCAGAAAATAATCCTAATATAGCAAGGGCTTCTCGGTCAAGCCGCATGCCGGGAGTGGCAGATTCGGCGTTTTCTGCCACATCTCGCGCAGTTGCTGAGCCGGACTGCGCGCAAATCAGCCGCCCCCCGGTCCGGTGATCGGCCGTGCGGTTGGATGGCTGAGCGCGAGAGCCTATTTTGCGGCGCAGCACAGGACCGGAGGTGCCACGTGGCGAACCGCAAGCTGTTCTTCGTCTGGGGCGGTGTCTTCACCGATCCGCAGTGGCGGGAACTGGAGCCGGGCACGGAAGAATGCCACGGCCCCTTCCACGACGCCCGCACCGCCGAGCGCGTGTGGAACGAGAAGGCGCGCCGCAACATCGACATCGCCATGCACCGCCTCTTCGTGCTGAGCGTCGACCGCCCCGGCGGCACCGCGGACTGATCCCCCCGGCGCCGGTTCGCGAATCGGGTGGGGTGGTTTCGGTCCGGGTGGTGTCGGTTGGTCCTGGGGTGTTCAGCCGCGGCCAAGGGGGCTCTGCCCCCTTGGAGCCCCCGCGAGGAGCTTAGGCTCCTCGACCTCATGAGTGCCTCCGGCGGGGGCGGGTTGGGACAGGGCGGTCTACTGGGACGACGTGGGCCAACCCGCCCCCGCCGGAGGCACTCAACGTGGGGTCCGGGGAGTTCATAACTCCCCGGCGGGGTCCAAGGGCAGCGCCCCTGGCCAACGCCCGAACAGCACAGCCCCAACCGACACCACCCGGACCGAAGCCACCTCCCCGGCCCAGTGAGTCGGCCCCGGGAAGGGTCAGCGCGCCTGGCGGGAGATCACGGACAGGGCGGCGGCGGAAACGCTGACCTGGCCGAGGACCTGGGTGAGGTCGCGGATGAATCCCCAGGTTTCGTAGGGGCTGGGGTCCTGGGGAACCACCACCAGGGAGCCGGGGGGCACGGGCGGGCCGCCGGCCTGCCAGGCGCCCAGCCCGGCGGGGACGGATTGGCCGTTGGGCAGCACCACGAAGGCGCGGCCGCCATCGGCGAAGCGCTGGGGGCCGCCGGCGGCGCGGACGTAGTCGGCGGCGCGCTGGCCGGTGGCGAATTGCAGGGAGCCGGGGTTGAGCACGGCGCCCACCACGGTGACCTCGTTGGGGCGCTTGGGCACGGCCACGAGGTCGCCGGGTTCCAGCAGCACGTCGAGTTCGGGGCGGGCGGCCAGCACCACGGGGTTGGCCTCCACCGCCATGCGGCCGGCGGCGCGGGCGTCGCGCAGGGCGGAGGCCAGCTCGCGCCCGGCGGCGATGGCGCCGCCCAGGTCGCCCGAGGCGCGGGACCCCGCCACCGCCTGGCCGGAGGCCACCTGGATCAGGCTGGTTTCCAGCTCCCGCGCGGTGCGGGCGAAGCCGTCCTGCTGGCGCTGGCGCACGCTCTCGCGGGTGAACACGGCGCCGTAGGGATAGGCCTGCGGGGTCAGGCCGCCGGCGCGGGCGATCAGCTCGCTCAGCTTCTCGCCGCGGCGGATGTCGTAGGTGCCGGGGCGCAGGAACTCGCCCATCAGGGTCACGGGGCCGATGTCGCGGTCGCCGAAGCCGCGCGGGATGCGGATGGCGTCGCGCGGCGACAGGCGCACGGCGGCGAAGTTGCGCGAGCGCAGGTCCAGCGTCAGCCGGGTCAGCGGGATGGCGCCGGCCTGTTCCAGCGGCTCGCGGGCGAATTCCACCGCCGACAGGTCGGCGGTTTCGCCGGCGTTGCCGGCGGCGGCCAGCACCTGGTCCAGGCCGGTGTCGTCCAGGATGGGATACAGGCCGGGCAGCCCGACCTCGCCGCTCAGCAGCACGGACTGGTCGAGCAGGAAGGGCAGCAGCGTCGGGTAGTCCAGGAAGACCTGCGGACAGGGCGGGTCGCCCAGGTCGGGAAAGCCGGCGCCGCGGGCATGGGCGTAGCGCAGCGGGCTGCCGCGGGCGGCCACGGCCAGGGATTGCAGCGCCGGGCAGTCGATGGCGGCGGGCACCGCGGCCGGCACGCCGGCGGTGACGCCCAGGGTGCTGGCCGCCCCCGCGGGGCCGCCGGGGCGCTGGGCGGAGCCGGCGGACACGGTGACGGGCAGCGCCACGGCGGGCGCCACCTCGCCGCGCAGGGCGCGCTGCACGGGGGGCGAGGCGAGCCAGAGCACGTCGGCCTGGGACAGGATCAGCACCTCGTCGGCTTCGCGCAGCGGCAGGTCGGCCTGCGCCAGCAGCACGCGGCCGAGGTCGAAGGCCACGAAGCGGCGGACCCGGGTGGCTTCCTCCACCCGCCACACCACGCCCAGGCGGATATACGGGTCGGGGCGGATCACCCGCGGGTCGGCCAGCAGGGCGCGCAAACCGAAGCCGCCGCGGCCGCGGCCGCCGCCGGCCGAGCGCAGCACCGGCGTCGCGACGTGGCCGGCCAGGCGCAGGCTGTTGGCCGCCACGTCCGCCCCGGGCTGCACCAGCACCGCGTCGCCGCGGCGCAGGGGGGCGCCGGGGGCGATCTCGGCGAAGGCGCGGCGGCCGCCGGCATCAGTGCCCTGCAGCAGGAAGCGGTTGCCGGAAGGGCGCAGCGGGTCGCCGGCCAGGCGCAGCACGCTGTTCAGGGGGGCGGCGGCGACGCCGGGGGGCAGCTCGAAGATGCCGGGGCGGGTGACGTCGCCGGCCACCGCCACCACGCCGCCCAGGGCGGGCACCACCACGCGCTCGCCCTCCCTCAGGCTGAGGTCGGGGGTGCCGGGCGTGCCGGCGATGGCGGCGTAAAGGTCCACGGTGCGGGCGCCGTTCGCGCCTTCCACCCGCACCGCGCGCAGGGAGCCGGTGCGGCGGATGCCGCCGGCGGCGCCCAGCGCGTCCAGCACGGAACTCAGGGCGGGCAGCGCCTGCAGGCCGGGGCGGTTCACCTCGCCGGCCACGAAGATGCCGATCTGCCGGGTCTGGCCGACGGACACGAAGGCTTCGGAGCCGCCCAGCTCGCGCGCCACGCGGTTCTCGATGTCGGCGCGCAGGTCGCGCAGGGTGCGGCCGGCGGCGGCGAAGGGCGGCAGGTCGGGCAGCAGCAGGTTGCCGTCGCGGCCGACGCGCAGGGTGTAGGACTGCCGGGCGCGGCCGCGCAGCGCCACGATCACCTCGTCGTCGCGGCCGAGGACGTAGCTGTCCGGCAGGGCGCCGGCCGACAGGCCCGGCAGGGCGGCGCGGAAGCTGTCGTAGCCGAACTGGCGCAGCGGCGGCTGCTGCTCCGGCAGGCGGGCGGCAAAGAAGGCCTCGGTATTGGAAAGCGGCTCCACGGCCGGGGAGGCCAGGGCGGGGAGCGGCGCCTGCCAGGGGGCGGCGCCCGGCAGCGGCAGGGCGGGGATCGCGGGCGGCGGCGGTGGGGTCGGGGCCAGCACCGTGGGCGCGCGGCCGGAGGCGGCGTCCAGGATGCGCTGCAGCACATCCCCCTGTCCCTGGCCGGGCAGGGCCGCGCCGCCGGGCAGCGTGCCACCCAGGGCGGAGGGCAGCGGGGGCGGCAGCAGGATCGGCGAGCTGTTCTGCGGCCAGGCGGTGCCGGGCAGCAGCAGCAGCAGCGCCGCGGCCAGGCGCAGGGCGCGGCGCCAGGGATGCCCGTCCCGGCGGCGCGCCGGCGCCCGCCCGAGGGCGCGTTCCCGGCTGCCGCGCGCGGCTCTCGCCGCAGCGGCGCCACACCCCGAAGCGGCGCGATCACCCATCCTGAGTTTCCCCGCTGCCTTCCGGGCCCCCACCCGGGTGCAACCGCGCGTGGAACTATCCCCGCGTATTTCTTTGCACTCTGTTGACCTATCATGCGCGGCGATGCCGATCCATGCGTCGCGACCATTGCTTCTCGCCGATGCCGCGTGGCGGCTGGGCGCGCGTCCCGTGACCCTGCTGCTGCTGCACCGCATGCGGGTGGCGCTGGGGCGGCCACAACGGGCGCTGCCGGACGGGCGCCCGGCCGTGGCACCCTTCCTGCCGGAATCCGCCCTGCCGCCACCGGCGGTGGACGGGACGGCGGTGCTGCACGCGGTCGCGGCGCTGCCGCCGCCGACGCATGGCCGCTTCGACCCGGCAGCGCACGCGCTGGCGCTGGACCTGTTCGCGCCGGGCGACGTGCGGCCGGTGTGGGAAGCGAATCGGCTGGCGGAGATCCCGCTCCTGGCGATGGCGCAGCGGCTGGACCCCGGCGGCGGCCACGGCGCCCAGGCGGAAGCGCGACTCGGCGCATGGTGCGCCTCCAACCCGCCGTTTCGCGGGCCGAACTGGGCCTGCGGGCAGGAAGCGGCGCTGCGGGCGCTGCATCTCGGCCTCGGGCACGCGCTGGCCGGCGGCGGGGCGGTGCCGGCCGGGCTGCGCGCGCTGCTGCGGGCGCATGCCCGGCGCATCGCCGCGACGCGCGCCTATGCCGCGGCGCAGGACAACAACCACGCCATCAGCGAGCCCGCCGGCGCCTTCGCCTGTGCCCTGCTGCTGGGCGAGGACCCGGCGCCGCACGCCGCGGCGCTGGCGGCGGCGGTGGCGCGGCTGGTGGAACCGGCGGGCGGCTTCGCCCCGGTGTCCACCGGCTACCACCGGCTGCTGCTGGACGTGCTGGCGGTGGCGGAATGGCTGCGGCGCTTCCACGGCGCCCCGCCCTTTCCGGCGCCGCTGCCGGCGCGCGCGGCGGCCGCGACGCGCTGGCTGCTGCGGCTGCACGACCCCGCCACCGGCGCCCTGCCGCGGCTGGGCCACGCCGACGGTTCGCGCTTCGCCGACCTGTCCCTGGGCGGGGCGGCGGATGCCCGCGGCAGCCTGGAACGCGCGGCGCGGCTGTTCCTGGGGGCCTCCGCCGAGCACCGCGGCGATCCCGGCTGCGCCTGGCTGGACCTGCCGGTGCCGGGCGCCGTGGCGGCGGGCGAAGCGCGCTGGTGCGCCGCCGGCAGCCGCGGCTGGGCGCGCGACGGGGCGCGGGCGGTGCTGCGCACCGGGCCGCTGCGCTTCCGGCCCGGGCAGTCGGACCTGCTGCACCTGGACCTGTGGGACGGGGCGGTGAACCTGCTGCGCGACGGCGGCACCCTGTCCTACAACCCCGCCCCGGCGCAGCGCGCCGCCGCCGCCGCGCTGGAGGATGCCGGCGGGCACGACGCGGTGGTGTTCGACGATCGCGAGCCGATGCCGCGCGCCGGACGTTTCCTGCGCGCCCGCTGGCCCGCCACCGGGCTGCTGCCGGAGGGTGCCTGGAGCCGCGACCGGCGCGGCAACCGCCACGCCCGGAGCCTGAGCGGCGAGGGCCGCTGCTGGATCGTGACGGACACGCTGTCCGGGCCGTTCCGCAGCGCGGCCCTGCGCTGGCGCCTGCCGCCGGCGGAATGGCGCAGCACGGGCAGCGGCGTGGCGTCGGCGCTGGGGCGGGTGAGCGTGGCCGCCGACGCGCCGGTGGAACTGAGCCTGGCGCTGGGGCAGGAAGCGCCGCGCTACGGCGAGTTGCGGGAAGTGCCGGTGCTCTGTGCCCGCGTGGCGCGCCCGGCCACCCGGCTGGTCACCACGATCGAGCTGCCCTGAGGTTTCTGCGGCCCGCGGTTGCACCACGCGGGGCGGCACGCAATGCTGCAATGGTCCACTCGGGGGTTCGCGCGAATCATGCCGCTGGAGGTGTTGCTGCGCGCGCTCTGGTGGTGGCGCTGGCGGCTGGCACTGGTCAGCCTGCTGGTGCTGGGGTTGGGCAGCGCAGTGGTGCTGTCCTGGCCGCGGCAATACGTCGCCAGCGCGGTGGTGGCCCCGGCCGAGACCACGGGCCTCGCCGCCTCCACCCTGATCCAGGCCAACGCGGTGCTGCAGCAGGCGGGCGGGCTGCTGGACAACCGGCCGGGCGGCAATTTCGCGGTGTACCTCGCCTCCCTGCGCTCGCCCGAGGCGGTGGCCATGCTGGCGCGCGACACCGCCCTGCCCGCCTGGCTAACGGCGCAGCGGCAGGCCGGGCTGGGCGGCTGGCTGCGCGAGGCGCTGGGGCTGCGGGTGACCAGCGACTCGGACGACCTGCAGCGCTGGCTGGAGCGCAACCTGTCGGTGACGCAGTCGCTGGCCGCGGTGACAGTGTCGCTGGACCTGCCGCACCCCGACCGCGCCGTGGCGCTGGACGCGCTGGCGCGGCTGCACGCCTTTGCCGAGGGCAAGGTGCGCGGCGACCTCGCGGAGCTGGCGGCCAAGCGCACGGCGCTGTTCGAGAGCCGGCTGGCGCGGGAACACGACGTGTACCTGCGCACCCCGCTCTACGAGCTGCTGGCGCAGCACCAGCGGGCGGCGCTGGCGGTGCTGTCCGACGCGGCGGTGGCGGCGCGGCTGGTGTCGGCGCCCAGCGTGGAACTGTCGCCCTCCCTGCCCAACCGGTCGCTGCTGCTGGGGCTGCTGCTGCTGCTGGCGCCGGCCTGCACCCTGCTGGCCGCGGCCTGCCTGGTGCTGCTGCGCGGCGTCCCCGTCCGCGCCCGGCCCCGCGCCATCGGCGGCGCGCCGGAGTTCGCGGCAGTGCTGCAAGGGCCGGAGCGGTGAGGTTGCGCCTGGGTGCCCTGGCCGTGGCCAGGAGGCTCTGCCTCCTGGACCTCCGCCGGGGAGTTACGAACTCCCCGGACCCCGCGTTGAGTGCCTCCGGCGGGGGCGGGATGTCACACGTCGTCCCGGATGACTGCCCTCGGC
>NZ_JBLLEB010000044.1:0-31590 GCF_047690175.1 Roseomonas sp. BN140053
CACAGCAACGCCGCCATCGTCGACGCCTGCTGCCAAGCCTGGAATGCCCTGACGCCAGATCGCCTCCGCTCCCTCACTAGCTATCCCTGGATTGGAAAAGTCACTTCATAAGCGCGCCGGTATGATCTCACGCGGTGACCTGACAGTGTGGATCTCGCCCAATCTGGCATGGCACGCCGCCGAGAGTACGGGCAGGCGAGGCCGGCCACCGGTCTTCACGGATGCGGCGATCCAGGCGGTGCTCACGCTGAAGGTGCTGTACCAGTTGCCACTACGAGCTGCACAAGGCATGGCGGGTAGCCTGATCCGGCTCGCCGGTCTGGACTGGAAGGTGCCCCATTACAGCACCCTCTCGCGCCGGCAGACGGACCTCGCGGTCGTCATCCCCTATCGCCCACGGGGCGGGCCGCTGCACCTCGTCATCGACAGTACGGGCCTGAAGGCTGAGGAGCGGATTGCCGCGGCTATGCGCAGCAGGTGAGCGGTCGCGTGGCCGGGTAGTTGTGTTCGGGAGAACGTTTCTGGCAGAGGCGAGGTGCTGCCCATCGTGAGCGATCGGCACCAGCAGGTCGGGGAAGTGGTCAAGGCGAACAGCCGCGTTCCGATGACCGAACTGGCCTATGACTGGCCGCTGGCTGTGCCATGCTCCGGGTCATGGACGAGACCACCACCCGCCTGGCCGGCTACGTTGCAGCGCTGGAGTTCACGCAACTACCGGCGAAGATCGTGGACGAGGCACGGCGCCGGGTTCTGGACACCCTCGGTTGCGCCGTGGCCGGGCTGAACGGCGAGCCCTGTCGCGTCGCCCGCACGCTCGCTTCGAGAGCCGAGGTCGCGGGCGGTGCCCGGCTTCTCGGCAGTGGGCGGCGCGTCCTGCCAGAACTCGCGGCCTTCGCCAATGCCGCGGCAGCGCGCTATCTCGACGGCAACGACTGCTACCCCGGTGGGGGCGGCCACCCGAGCGATGCGATTCCGGCCCTGCTGGCAGTGGCGGAGGTGACGGGCGCCGACGGATGCGCCTTTCTCGCCGCCGTGGTGGCCGCCTACGAGGTGCACTACGCACTGCTGCAGGCCTTGCAGGTGCGGGAGCGCGGCATCGACCACGTCTTCTACACCGGGCTGGCCAGCGCCGTCGGCGCGGCGAAGCTGCTCGGCCTGCCGGCCTCCGGCATCGCCAGGGCGCTGTCCCTGGCTGTGGTATCCGACCTGCCGCTGGAAGCGACGCGACGCGGCGAGATTTCAATGTGGAAGGGTTGCGCTGCCGCTAATGCGGCGCGCAACGGCGTTTTCGCCGCGCTGCTCGCGGCCGAAGGCATGACCGCGCCGGCCGCGGCGATCGACGGGCGCAACGGCTTGCGGCAGCTGCTGGACGGGGCGCCGCTAGGCCCGCTCGGCGGCGAAGATGGGGCGCCCTTCCGCCTGCCCGAGGCAGACATCAAGGTGCTGCTTACGGAATACCACGCCCAGGGCCCGGTGCTGGCCGCTCTGTCGCTGCGCGCCGATCTGGGCGGGGAGCCGATCGCGCGCGTCACCGTCCACAGCTACCGCTTCGCCGTGGTGGAGGCGACCGGCAACCCCGAGAAGCTGCGGCCGCGCACGCGCGAAACCGCCGACCACAGCATGCCCTGGCTGGTCGCCGCGGCGCTGGTGGAGGGCCGCTTCGGCGATGACCTCCTCACGCCCGAGCACTTCGCGGACGAGCGCATTCTGCAGATGGCACAGCTGGTCGCGATCGTGGAGGATCCCGCGTTCACGCGCGCTTTCCCCGATGCCTTCCCGTGCCGGGTGGAGATCACAACCGCGTCGGGCCGCACCCTGTCGCACACCCTGCGCAACCCGCTCGGCCACCACGACGCGCCGCTCTCCGACGCGGCGCTGGAGGCAAAGTTCCGCGACTTAGCGGGGCGCGCCTTGCCGCCTGAACGAGTTGAGGCGGCGCTGGCGGCCCTGCGGCGGCTCGACCAACTCGACACCCTGGATCCCCTACTCGATGCCCTAATCGCCGCGCCGGACGGGGCCGGCACGCACTGAAGGTGACGGTGCGCTGGCGACGGCCGGCAGCACGGCCCAGCCCCGCCATGTCCCTCCCCCCGTCCCCGCTCCCGATCAGGTGATGCGGCGCATCCCACCCGGACCGCGTCGGCATTCGGGGCCCCATGCGGGCCCGGCTCTACTCGGGCTTGATGTTCTTCTCGCGCACAATGCGGGTCCAGGAGGCGGTCTCCGCATCGACCGACCGACGGAACTCGTCCGGCGTGCTGCCGGCCGAGGTTCCCCCGCTCTCCTCGATGCGGCGGCGCAGATCAGGATCGCCCAGCGCGGCCGCGATCGTGGTCTGCATGCGCGCGACGATCTCCGGCGGCGTTGCCTGCGGCGCCATCACCCCGAACCAGTTCGTGTTGGTGAAGTCGATGCCCAGCTCCCGCACGCTCGGCACGTCGGCGGCGGCGGGAACGCGCGGGCCCTGGGTTGCAACGGCGATCGCCCGCAGCGTGCCGCTGCGCATCTGGCCAAGGATGGTGGGGATCGCGGCAATGACGAGGTGGATCTGGCCGCCCATGAGGTCCGTCGCGGCCTGCGCCAGACCACGATAGGACACGTGGTTCATGCGGATGCCGGTCACGTCCTGTAGCAACTCGGCCTGCAGGTGCGGTATGGCGCCGACACCGTTGGACCCATAGAAGAGCTGTCCCGGCCGCTCCTTGGCATAGGCGACGAACTCCCTCAGGACGCGCACCGGGAGTGATGGGTTTACCATCAGGATCGGCGCGTATTCCGCCAGCATGGTCACCGGCACCGGTTCCGCGCGGGGATCGAAGCCCAGGTCGCGGCCCAGTGCGACGGCCGAGGGCAGCGAGTTGTCGCACATGGTCACGGTGGTACCGTCCGGGACTGCCCGGGCGCCGGCCTGCCAGCCCACCGCTTGGCCGCCCCCGGTGCGGTTCTCCACCGCGAAGCTCTGCCCGGTCATCTCCTGCAAGCGGGCGCCGACGCTACGAGCCAGGAAATCGGACGTTCCCCGGCCGCGAGGGGCACGATCACGCGTACCGGCCGGTTCGACGGCCAGGCCGCCTGCCTCACCTGGGATGCAGCGCGGTGCGCGAGGAACGGTGCTGCGAGCAGACCAGCCAGCGCGGCCCGCCGGCTGGGCGATGCTCGCCACGAAGCGTCCCGTGGAACCAGCGGTTCCGCCGTGGACAGCTTTCGTCCTCGTCCTGCCAAGTCCTGCGGCATGCTCCATACCTCCCTGAGATTTTCGTCGGATGTTTGTCCTGTTTTTCTCCGCCCGCGATGGCTGGCCACCGCGAGCCCCGGCCAGGCCGCTCGTTCGCGACCGGCCCGGAACCCTGTTCTCCCAGAACCCTATTCCAGGGTGAGCCCGCGTTCCGCGACCACGCGCCGCCACATGGCGACGTCCTGCGCGATGCGCTCGCTGAATTCCTGTGGTGTTGAGGTGCGCAGTGTGCCGCCGACGTTGCGCAGCCGCTCCACCACCTCCGGGCTCTCGATCGCGCGCTGGGTTTCCCGCCGGATCGTTTCCACCACCGCAGGTGGGACGCCGGCCGGGGCGACCAAGCCGAACCAAGCGATGGTCTCGTAGCCCGGCACCCCCGCCTCATCTAGCGTCGGCACTTCCGGCAGTTCCGGGGCACGGGTGAGCGAGGTGACCGCCAGTGCCCGGAGATCGCCGCGATTGAGGGCACCGAGCACGGAGGGTAGGTTCACGAACATCGCCGCGGGCTCGCCGGCGGTGAGCGCCGTCACCGCCCCACCCGCGCCGCGGAAGGGCACGTGCACCATCTCGATGCCGGTCCGCGCACGGAACAGCTCCATGGACATGTGTGAGGAGCCGCCCACGCCGCCGGAGGCATAGGCCAGCCCGCCCGGCGCCTCGCGCGCCTTGGCCATGAACTCGGCAAGGCTGCGGACTGGTAGCGTGCGGGCATTGACCACCAGCACGCTGGGGGCCTCTAGCAGCAGCGTGATCGGGGTGAAGTCGCGCACGAGGTCGAAGGGCAGGCTGCGGTAGATCGCGCCGTTGATGCCGTGGCTGCCGGCATTGGCCACCATCAGCGTGTAGCCGTCCGGTGCCGCATGCGCCACGAAGTCCGAGGCGACGCGCCCGCCGGCACCGGTGCGGTTCTCCACCACGAAGGGACGATTGAACACCTTCTCGAACTCCGCGGCCAGCACGCGGCCGAGCGTGTCGCCCCCGTCACCGGGTGCTGCCGGCGACACGATGCGCACCGGCTGCTCCGGCCAGGCGGCGCGTGCCAGCTTTGGGGCAAGGAGGCCGGCCAGGAGCACGCTTCGACGCCGGGTGGCCCAGTGGGGCATCGCTACTCCTCCCTCGTTGTTCCCGAAGCTGACGGGCTTCCTCGCGCACTCAAGCACGGGGTCGGCTCCGAAGCGAAGCGCGTAGCGTCCTGGAACCTCCTCCTTTCACGAAGGCTGAGGCCGTGTTGGCCGGCGCGGCCTACTCCACCTTGATCTGCGCCGCGCGCGCCGTGCGCGCCCACTTCTCCTGCTCCGCCGCGGTGAAGGTGGCGAACTGCTCGGGCGTGCCGCCGCCGGCCAGGATGCCCTGCACCGCCAGCTTGGCCGCGATCTCCGGCTGCGCCAGGATCGCGTTGAGCGCGGCGTTCAGCTGTCCCACCAGCGCCGGTGCCATGCCGGCCGGCGCCAGCACGCCGAACCAGTCCACCACCTCGAAGCCCGGCAGGCCGCCCTCGATCACGGTGGGGACCTCGCGGCCCGGCTCGCGTTGAGCACCGGTCACGGCAATGGCGCGGACCTGGCCTCCCTCGGTCAGGGGCCAGACCGCGCCCTGGCCACCGAAGTTGCAGTTCACCTCGCTCGTGACCAGCGCGGTCGCCGCAGCGACGGTGCTGCGATAAGGCACGTGCAACATCTCGATGCCGGCGAGCTGGGTGAAGAATGCGGCCGCCAGGTGCGAGGCCGTGCCGTTGCCGCCGGAGGAATAGGTCAGTTCGCGCGGCCGCGCCTTGGCACGCGCCACCAGCTCCCCCACGGTGCGGATGTCGCTGCTGCCCGGCACCGCCAACACCAGGGCGCTGGTGCCGGCGCGGGTGATCGGCGTCAGCGCCTTGGGGTCGTAAGGGAGTTGCTCGTAGACTGCCGGGTTGATCGCCAGCGTGCCAAGATTGCCCACCAGCAGCGTGGTGCCGTCGGGCGTCGCGCGCACCACACCACCAATGCCGATGCCGCCATTCGCCCCGGGGCGGTTGTCCACCACCACGGGCTGGCCGCCCAAGGCGCGGCTCAGCTCCGGGGCGACGAGGCGGGCGATGATGTCGGGCGAACCGCCCGGCGCGAAGGGCACGACCAGCCGGATCGGCTTCCCCTCGGCGATGCCCTGGGCGCGCAGGGACAGTGCCGGCGCGGCCAGCAACGTGGCCAGCGCGGCGCGTCGGGTGAAGTTGGTAAGCACGGCGTTTCCCTCCTGGTTGTTCTCGGTTCCGGTTCAGCTCATGCTGAGCATGGCACGCGCTTCGGCCGGCGTGGCGGGCTCGCGGCCCAGCGCCTGCGCGAGGTCGACGGCCTGCTCCACCCAGTAAGCATTGTTCGGCGCCGGCGCGTCGCCGGCCCGGTCCAGCACGCTGTCCTCAAAGCCGACCCGGAGGTGGCCGCCCATGGCGAGCGCCGCAGCGCGCAGCTCTATCTGCCAGCGTCCACCCTTGCCGGCCCACCAGTGGGCGCCTTCCGGCAAACGCTCGGCGAGATCGAGCAGGCCGCGGATCGTGGCCCGCGCCGTGGGTGCCTCGCCCACCATCAGGCCGAAGCAGGGCGGCTCCGCCACCGCGCCCCGCGCCAGCAGGGCGAGCCCGGCTTCCAGCATCGGGACGTCGGACGCGTCCAGTTCAGGCCGCACGCCCGCCGCCCGCATGCGCCCGGCCATGTCGACCAGGTCGGCCAGGCGATCCTCGCCTTCACCGGAGCGCAGCGCGCGCAGGGGAAAGGAGGCCATCTCCGGCCGCAGCACGATGGGCCGCAGCGCTTCCTCCAGGTCGAAGCCGCGGACGCCGATGGAGACCTGGACGATGATGTTGCAGCGCTCGCGGATCAGCCGCAGAATTTCGGCATAGGTTTCGACCGCCTGGCTCGGCGTGCCGTCCGCGTGGCGCGCGTGTACGTGTGCGATCGCGGCGCCGGCGCGCGCGCAGGCGGCGACCTCCTCAGCGATCTCCAGCGGGGTGATCGGCACGGCCGCGTTGTGCTGCCGCAGCACGCGGGCGCCGTTGGGCGCCACGGCGATGATGGCGCGCCGGCTCACGCAGCGACGCCCTGTTCCGGATGCGCGGCCAGCCAAGCCCGGATCACGCCCTTGGAGCCGCCAGCCGCGACGATGTCGCGCAGCGACGAGTCCATCGGCGGCAGCTCGTGCACTGTGCCGCGCGACAGGTTCGCGAAGCGGCCGGTGGCGAAGTCCACCTCTAGCTCGTCGCCCTCCTCGGCCAGGGCGGTGCAGCCGGCGCAGTCGGTCAGGAAGGTATTGGCGGTGGCCACGGCGATGCGACGGGAGTTGTAGGGCATGCTCTCGCAGACGATGCCGAGGCCCAGCGCCTCGATCGCCAGCAGACCCTGGAAGTGTGCCTTGCCGGCACAGAAGTTGCGCCCGGCCAGGAGGATGTCGCCGCGGCGGACTTCCGCATGGAAGCCGGGGCGGATCTCCTCGCAGAGATGCGGGATCAGCTCGGCGGGGTCCGTGACGCGGCCGATGGCGAAGCGGAAGGGCATCAGCCCGCCGTCCAGCGGCACGTCGTCACCGAACTTACGGCAGCGGCCGCGCAGGAACCAGCGGTTCCCCTCGGTGGATCGATCGCTCATCGGGCGCTCTCCCGCGGGTCGGTGATCCGCCCTGCCACCGCGGAAGCGGCGACGGCGGCGGGGTTGGCCAGGAAGATGCGCGCGTCCTTGGCGCCCATCCGGCCGTGATGGTTCACCGCGGCGGTGGAGATCGAAACCTCGCCCGGCCCGAGCGGGCCCATGTTGCCGCCGGCGCAGGGGCCGCAGCCGGCCGGCAGCACGATCGCGCCCGCCGCGGCGAAGAGGTCGGTCAGCCCTTGCGCCGCCATGCGCCGGATCGACGCCTCGCTGCCGGGGGTGATGAAGAGCCGCACGCCCGGCGCGACGTGCCGGTCGCGCAGCACGGCGGCCGCGACCTCCAGGTCGCCCCACATGCCCGAGCCGCAGGAGCCGACATAGGCGTGGTCCACCGCCTGGCCGAGCACGCCCGACAGGTCCGCCACGTCGTAGGGCGAGCCGGGCAGGGCGACCTGCGGCTCGGTGGCCGACAGGTCGATGCGGATCTCGCCCTCGTAGCGGGCATCCAGGTCGGGCTGCACCGACTCGCCCGGCGGCAGGCCGCGCGCGGCGAGCCAGGCCGCCGTGACCGCGTCGGGCGGAAAGAACATCGCGCTGCAGCCGAGCTCCGTGACGGTGTTGCAGAGCGCCACGCGCTCATCCACGGAGAGCGTCGCCATCCCCGGCCCGCCCACCTCGATGGCGCGGTAGTCGTAGTCCAGGCCGAGCCGCCGGTGCCGCAGGTCCGCGGCGAGACGGAAGCCGACGTCGCGGGCCATCACGCCGGGCCGCAGCCGGCCCGTGAGGTGCAGCCGCAGCGTTTGCGGCACGGCGGTCCAGATCGTGCCGGTGGCCATCACCGTGGTGACCTCGGACCCGTTGCGCAGTGCAAGCGCACCGATGGCGCCGAAGTTCGAGCAGTGCATGTCGTAGGCGAAGAGGAACATGCCCGGCCGCACCAAGCCGCTCTCCATCGGGAAGATATGGCCGTGCCCACCCTGCCCGACGTCAAAGAGTCGCACGCCCCAGTCGCGCGCCGCGGCCCGGATGGCGCGGCCGCGCGCGGCGGCGGCGGGCGTGGCGTAGATCACCTCGTGGTCGGTGACGAAGACGACCTTCTCCGGCTGCGCCAGGCGGCGCAGGCCAAGCGATTCCAGCTCGCGCCGCGCCGGTACCACGTAGCCGTCATGCAGGATCACCAGCTCGGGGACGGGATGGACGATGTCGCCGGCGGCGACCGCGGCGCGGCCGGAGGCGCGCGCCAACACCTTCTCGATGGCGGTCTGACCCATGCGGCCCGTTCCTTTCCCTCGACTCTCGTGCTTGGCCGCAGCCGCGCGGCTGCTGACGTCCGCCATTCAATAGGGTTGAACGGACCGTTGCAAGCACCGCTTTGCCGGCCGGACAGGACTTGCTATGCGCGGGCCCATGCCACGTACCTCCCGCCGGGCCGGCTCGGGACAGTCGAGCTCCATCGGCAAGGCGTTGACGGTGCTGCGCGCCTTCATGGACCAGAAGGAGCAGTGGGGCGTGCGCGAGCTGGCCACGGTGCTCGACCAGCCGCTCTCCTCGACGCACTGGCTGCTGCAGGTCCTGCGCGCGGAAGGCCTGGTGGAATGGAGCGCCGGGCGCCAGCGCTACCTGATCGGGCCGGAGCTGGAGCGCTGGGGCGCCGCCCTCGGCAAACTCTCGAAACGGCACGCGCTGGGGCGCGAGGCGGCGGCAGCGCTGGCGGCCGCGACCGGCGCGGCGTGCTGCTACGCCGCGTACGACACGCCGCGACGGCGGCTGCTGGTGGTGGCGCAGGTTCCGGAGGACGCGACCGCCCTGCCGCCCCTGGGCACAGCGCTGCCCCTGGCAGATGGGCCGGCGGGGTGGGCGGTGGCGGCGCTGCTGCCGGACACGGAGCGGATGGAATGGCTGACGACGGCGCCGGCCCGCGCGCGTGCCGGCGTGGCCGCGGTGCGGGCGGGCGTTGCCGCCGGCGACGGACTGATCGCTGCGGCGGTCAGCGACGCCGTCGGATCGCCGCTCGGCGCCCTGCTGCTGGCCGCGCCCCCGGAACAGTCCGGGTGCCTGCGCTCCGCGGCCGACACGCTGGCCCAGCGCCTGGGCGGGCGAATCCTGGCCGGGGTGCGCGGCACGGCACCGCGCCTGCTGGCCGAACTCGGCACGGCCCTGCGGGAGCGCCTGCCGGAGCTCAGCCTGGAAGACGCGGAACTCGGCAATACCGACCGCCTGACGGCCGTCGAGGAGGGCAGGGCCGGTTACTGCGCCGTGACGCTGGAGCGGATCGAGGCGGCCTGGCGCGGTGTGCCGCCCTTCGCCGAGCCGCACGGGCGGCTCCGCTTGGTCCTGCCGCTGGCCGCACTGCAGCTGCACGTCCTCGTGCGGGCCGACGGCCCGCTGCACAGCGTCGCCGACCTGCTGACGGCCCGCGCCGCCGCCGGCGAGGCGGACTACGTCACGGCGGAGGTTTGGCGGGAGGTGCTGGCGCTGGTCGCGCCCAGTCCGGCCGTACGCAGGCGGGCGAGCGCCCGGATGGTCTCGCTGCCCTACGCGGAGGCCAACCGCGCCTTCGCGGTGGGCGAACTGGATGCGTTGGTGTCCCTCAACGCCGCCCCCACGCGCGACTACGAGATGCTGGGCCGGGAAGTTCCACTGCGCCTCATCCCGCTGCCGCCGGCGCTGATGGAACGGTTCGTCGCGCGCCACCCCACCTTCACGGCGGGTGCGATCGACCCCGCCGCGTACGGGGCGGGCGGCGCTTCGGTGGCAACGCTGGTCACTGTGCTCGGGCTGGTGACCTCGGCCACCCGGAGCGAGAGCGAGGTCGGGCAGGTCGCCCAGGCGCTGGAGCGCAAGCTGCGCGAAACCGGCCAGCCGGCACTCTTCTGGCCGGACAGCACGGCCGTGCCGCTGCATCCGGCGGTGAAACGCTGAGGACGTTTTTCACCCGGCTCACGAGGCTCAGTATACCCCCGTCGGTCCCACTCGCCCCAGCCGGTCGCCGCATCGCCCGAAGATGTCCTCCTCCATCGAGGTCGCGTGCGGGATGGTGGACCCCGCCCGAACACCGGGACGTGGCGCAGAGTCCGGGCTGCCCAGACCAGCCCGACGCGACGACGGGCAGCGTCAATCCATCTTCGCGCCGACCCTGCGCGCCACGGCACCCCAACGTTCCGACTCCGCCTCGGCGAAACGCCGGAACTCCGCGATGCTGGTGCCGTGCGCGACGGCGCCGAACTCGGTCAGCTTGGCGCTGAAGCCCTCGTCCGCGAGCGCCTCGCGCAGCGTGTCATTCAGCAGCTGCTGCACCGCCAGCGGCGTTGCCGCCGGCGCGATGAGGCCGTACCAGTTCTCCACCTCGAAATCCGGGAGGCCTGCTTCCGCGGTGGTCGGAACATCCGGCAGCAAGCTGGATCGCGCGGGGCCGGCCAGCGTGACGGCGCGCAGGGTGCCATTCCTCACCGGCTCCAGGAAGGCGGGGATATCGGCGATGGACGCCTGGATCTGCCCGGACATCAGGTCAGTGATCACCGGCGCCACGCCACGATAGGGCACATGCGTCATCTCGACGCCCGTCCGCTCCCGCAGCAGCTCGATGGTGAGATGCGGGATGCTGCCATTGCCGCTGGATCCCACATTGACCCGCCCCGGATTGGCGCGCGCGTAATCGAGCAGCTCCGCCAAGCTGCGTGGCGCCAGGCCAGGATGCACCACGAAGAGCTGCGGCGAGGTCGCGATCAGCCCCAGCAGGGCGAGGTCGCGCAGCGGATCGAGCGGCATCCGGTCCACGATGTGCCGCGTGATGGAGAGCATGCCGAGCGTGCCGAAGCCGATGGTGCGGCCGTCGGGCGCCGCGGAGGCGACCGCGGTCATGGCGATCATGCCGCCAGCCCCGGATCGGTTCTCCACGACCACCGGGCGCTGCAGGCGCTGCGACAGCAGGGGCGCGAGGAGGCGTGCCACGAGGTCGCTGACGCCACCCGGCGGAAACCCGACCATGAACCGCATCGGACCGGGCGGCAACTCCGCCGCAGCTGCGGAAGCGAAGGGCGCAGCCCATGACGCGACCGCGAGCGCCATGGCGGAACGGCGTGTGAGCATGTGTTTTCCTCCCCTGATCCGCCGCTACAGCACGCAGAGCGGCGTGACCGGCGAACCCGTCGCGTGCGGGACGTTCAGTGCCCCGACGGTCAGCAGCATCTCGGTGCGCCCAAGCTCCACACAGCGTTCCGCCAGCCGCTCCAGGTCGAGGTGGTGGATGATGGGCAAGCCGTAGAACACCAGGCACAGCACGTGGATCGGACGGCTGCACCGATCGGGAACCGGGCTGGGACCCGGCTCGGTCGCGTCCGCCCCGAGTACGCCGATGTCGCGCCGGGCCAGCAGCTCGACCGTGTCGGGATGCAGGCCGCTCCAGATGCCGCGCGGGTCCGTCGGAGAGTGTCGCCCACCCGTCAGGGTCGCTCCGGTGCGGATGAGCACGGCATCGCCGGGCTCGACCGCGTCGAGCCGGGACGCGACGTCGACCGGCATGACCAGCTCGCCCGGCTCGAGCCAGGCGACGCCGCGGCCACGCGCCACGTCAATCAGGTGACCGCGCGTGACGATGCCCAGCATGGAGGTGATGTCGAAGCGCTTGGCGCCCTCCCGGAGCGTCACGACCTCGGCATGCGCGTTGCCGTCGTAGTGGCGGTTGTCGAAGCCGATATGCGACAGGGCATCGATATGCGTGTTCACCATGTTGTGGACACGGAACGTCAGCATGTCGGCCGCCGATTGGGTGCGAACCGCGCAGGCATCCGGGACGTCGCGCACATGGGTCATTTCCTGGCGGAACAGGGTCACCGGCTCCAGCGGCTCGGCCGCGGCGACGGGACGTGCGCAGGGGATGACCTCCCCCAGCCGCACCGAGCCGGTGCCGCGCAGGACCGCCGCCGGCGTGATGAGGTTCAGTGTGCCGCGGTCATTGGGCCAACGCTTCCAGTTCCCGGAATGGCCGGGCCAGGCGAGTTCGGGATTCATTCGCGATGTCCTGTGCTGCTCAACGTGCCGTCCATCCGCCATCGATCGCCCAGGCCACGCCGCGGACTTCCGCAGCCTGCGGGCTGCACAGGAAGGCGACGACGGCGGCCACGTCCGCGGCCGCGATGTACTCGCCGGCCGGCTGCCGCGTGGACATGGTCATCCGCTTCGCCTCCTCGAGCGGGATCCCGAGTTCATCGGCCCTGGACTGCACGTCGCGCAGCACCCGCGGCGTGGACACCAGCCCGGGACAAACGGCGTTGCAGGTGACGGGGCTCCGGGCCGTTTCCAACGCCACGACCTTGGTCAGCCCGACGAGCCCATGCTTGGCCGCAACGTAGGCGGCCTGGTGCTGCGTCGCGATCAGCCCGAACACCGAGGCGATGTTGACGATGCGACCCCAGCCCCGCTGCTGCAGGCCCGGTAAGGCCAGCCGCATAGTGTGGAAGGCGGCGGAAAGGTGCACCGACAGCAGCGCATCCCATCGCTCCGCCGGAAACGCCTCGAGTGGCGCGACGTGGGAGATGCCCGCATTGTTGACAAGAATATCGAGCCCCCCGGCATGGCGCTGCGCCGCGTCGATGAGTGCTTCGACCTCACCGGGATGCGAAACATCGGCGCCGTGATGCGCGACGCGCACGCCGTGCCGCTCGCCCAGGGAACGGCACAGCGTTTCCGCGCTGCGGTCGTCCACCAGTCCATTCAGCATGAGGTCGGCACCTTGCGCCCCGAGCGCTTCGGCGACTGCGAGGCCGATGCCGGAGGTGGAGCCGGTGATTAGCGCGCAACGTCCGGCGAGCGGGCGCACCGTCATCGCCCTGCGTCCCCGAACAGCGGGAAGGTGGAAACAACGCCCTGGTCGCGCAGCCGGGGGGCCACATCGGCCATCCCGATCTCCGCGAGCAGCGCATCGGCATCGGCGCCCGGCTCGGGCGCGGGATGGTTCGGGCTGGCCTGCCAGGCAGAGCTGCGGGCCTGCGGCACGCCCTGGCTGAAACCGCCTAGCGTGCCATGGCGCCAGCGCACCATCAGCCCACTCTCATGCACCCAGGGAAGACTGCGCAGGTCCGTCGGCACATTCTCGCGCACCGCCACCCCACCCGCGGCGGCCACGCGCGCGAGGGCATCCTCGCAGGACGAGCCTTCGAAATCCCCACCCCCGAACTCGCCCGCCCGCCAGAGGGTGATCCAGCCATCGGCGCAGCGCAGCGTTCGCCCTTCCGGCGCCGCGGTGAGGTCATGCGCATCGAAGCGCTGCACGTAGGTCGCGCTGCGCGCCAAGCTGCCGAACACGCGGCTGCCGGCACCGGTCCGCTCACGGTGGAGCATGGCCCAGACGACACCGAGGGCAGCGAACATGCCCGTCGCGTAGTCGTTGACGGGAAAGGGCACGTGCTGGGGCACTCCTGTCCCGCGCGCGAGCTGCATGCCGGTTGCCGCCTGCGCGTTGTGTTCCCAGCCGGGTCGCGAAGACCAGGGCCCGAGCGGGTCCATCGCGTTCGTGGAAGCGTAGATGATGCCGGGCCGCAGGCGTGCTGCCTCCGCATAGCCCAGACCGAGCTGCTCCAGCTTTCCGGTGCGGAAGTTCTCGAGCACCACGTCCGCCTGCGCCACGAACTTCGCCGCGATCTCCCTTCCTTCGGCCCGGCGCAGATCGAGCACGATGCTGCGCTTGCCGCGGTTGACATCCATCCAGAGGCAGGGATTCACGTAGCGGTTCGGCGCGTCGATCTTCACCACCTCGGCCCCGAGGTCGGCAAGGACCCTGCCGGCGGTCGGGCCGGCGATGATGATGCAGAAATCCACCACCCGCGTGCCGGCCAGGGGCCTGTTGTCGCTCCTCCGGGCATCGGTGTCGGTCGCGCTCGGCCGTGCCGCCGCAGCGGGTTCGCCAGATCGCACGACGACGCCCGGTCCGATGCCCCCATCCCCGACGATGACGCCGGCTGCCGCCGCGTGGGGCTCCCGCGCCCATTCCGATCGCGTCCGGCACATCGTGCAGGCGCCACCGATGGCGTTAATGGCACGCTCCCACTCCGCGGCGTCGCGCTGCAGGAACATCGCGTCCATGCGATCATTCCACAGCGCCACCGCCGCCTCATCCGGCAAGTGGTGCAGGGCGGCCGACGCCTCCGCTGCCCATTCGGGATGGCCGCCCGCTTCCATCAGCAGTCCGATGAAATGCGGGAACATGCCGTGCGGCTGCACGTAGCGGCCATCTGCGCAGAGCCGCGGCTGTGCGACCGGGAAGCGATAGCCGTGGGACAGCGGGTCGCGAAACCGCGGATCGTCGAAGGTGACGAGCTGGCGGCCCAGTGCGTTGAGTGCTGCACCGAACAGCGACACCTCGATGGCCTGCGGCGCCGTATCGCCACGGAGCCGTTGCAGCAGCGCGCCGCCGATCTGGAGCGCCGCCATCTGCGCTGCATACAGGCTTGGCATGTGCAACGGCTCGGGTCGCGGTTCATCGGTCGCCATCCGGTTGATGCCGAGCACCGCCAGCACTGGGCCATCCTCGAGCTCCGGCAGGTCCTGCGGGCCCTCCTCAGGGAAGCTGACGATGGCGCAGCTGATGACCGATCCGGATCGCTGTTTCAGCACATCGTCCACGATCGCAGGAATCGGCACGCCGCGTCCGAGGTCGTTGACGATCACGCTCGCCTGGGGCAGGGATCGAGCGATCTCGGCCGGGTCGGCCGTTGCCGTCTCGAGCACCCTGGCCCCTGCGTCCTCGAGGATGCAGGTCAGGAAGTCCCCGCTGAGAGAAGCACCGAGACGGACGACCTCTACCTCCCGCAGCACCCGGGAGCTGTGCTCCCTATCGGGTGAAACGGCAATCATTGCGCGAGCCCTGCAGCTGCGACGATATCCCGGTAGCGCTCGAAATCCGATCGCACGCGATCGGCCATGGCCCGTGCGGACCCGCTGCTCGGCATGGTGCCGGCGCGAATCAGCTGCTCGCGCACCGACGGCCGCGCGAGTACGTCGTTCATCGCGGCGTTGAGGGTCGCGACGATTCCCGGGTCCATGCCGGCCGGACCGAAGAGGCCCAACCAGTTCGGGGCACTGAAGCCGGGCACGAACTCGGCCAAGGTCGGCACGGCGGGAAGCGGGGTGATGCGTTCATCGCTGGTGACGACCAGCGGCAGCAACTCCCCCGTTTCGATCAGCGGCAACACGCCGCCAGCACCGGTGGAAACGAGATCAATATCGCGGGACAGCGCCGCACTCACCATCTGGGCCTGGGTCGTGAAGGGGATCAGGGAGAACTCGGCACCGGTCCGCTGTTTCAGGGCGAGCGCGATGAAATGCGACAAGGTCAACGTCAGAACGCCGAAAGTCACCTGGTCCGGACGTGCCCGCGCTGCGGTCAGCGCCTCGTCGAAATTGTGATAGGGCGAGTTCGCCGGCGCAGCGACGACGGAGGCTGTGGTGCCGATCTCGCCGATGGCGGTGAAGTCGTTGACAGGGTGCCAGGAAACGTTGCGGTTGATGTGGGGATTGATGACCATAGAACTCGTCACCATCCCTAGCAGGGAATATCCGTCTGCCGAGGAGCGTGCGACGTCCGCGCCGGCTACGGCACCGTTCGCGGTCGGTTTGTTCTCGACCACGACGCGCTGGCCCAGCACCGGTTCCAGGGCATCGGCGAGCACCCGGCTGACCAGGTCGGTCGCACTCGCGACGGGGCCGCTGACCACCAGCCTGATCGCGCGCGATCGCGGAAACGCCTGCGCGATCGCGGAGCATGGCAGCAGGCTCGCCGCACAGATGAGCGGCACGGTGGAGCCGAGAAACTTTCGCCGTGTTGGCACCGCGTCCCCCCAAGCGCCGTTTTCGCGACGCTATGGAGGGGCATTTCGGGCGTCAACGAATGCTGCGGTGATACCAGCTATGGCGCTCCGCACATGATGCGGTGCGCTATCGCGGAATGGGCAGGACCGCTGCGCAGACGGATTTCAGTGTCACGATCACCGCTTTCATCGCTGGCGTTACAGGTCTGTTGAGAGCGGTGGCCAGCACGGCACGGGCGTGCAGTTCGGGGTTGCTAAGGCTCCGGCAGACCAGTTCGCCACGCGCGATCTCCTTCGCCACGGCGAGTTCCGAGATCAGGGTGGCCCCTTTCTCTGCCGCAACCAGATCCTTGGCCAGCGTGATGTCGTCGACTTCATGGGCGATAGTCAGCCGCACGCCTGCCTGCTGCGCCGCTAACGTGATATAGCGCCGGAGTCCCATCCCTTCCGTGGGAACGATGAGGGGGATGCCGGCTAGGGCGGAAAATGGCAGTGCGCCGCAACCAACAGGAATGAAACCGGGCCGTCCGGCCAGCACTACACGCGCCGCGCCGAGATGCTCTGAGGCCAGCTGATTGGAAAGCCCGGTATCGCTGAGGAGACCGATGTCGATGCGGCCTTGCAGTAGCCACTCGTGAAGGTGCCGCGAGTAGCCCGCGACCATTTGCAGAGTGATGCCAGGATAGTTCTGCGCGATGAGCTCGGTGATGCGCACGCCTGCCGCGCTGACGATGGAGGGGGACACGCCGATGGACACCGGCCCTTCCGCGGTTGCACCCGCGGCTGCGACCAGTGTCAGCATGGTTGAGCACCGTGTGAGGAGCTTGGGCGCCTCTTCATGCAAGATCGCGCCAGCAGGGGTCATGTGCACGCCGCGACCATGCCGGTACAGCAGCGGTGCGCCACACAGCGCCTCCAATTCCTGCAAGCGGCGGCTCACCAAGGGTTGCGCGACCCCTAGCTGGCTTGCCGCCGCAGATAGGCTTCCTGCCTGCACAACGGCGACGAAGGTCTCAAGCAGCTTCGTATCCAAGGCAGGAACCTTCAGGATCTTGGCCGGACCGTGGGTCCGTGGTGCCTTTCGGGTCTAGTCAGTGACGCCGCAAGCATGGAGGTGTTTGAACGTCATGTGGTCGGAAACCCTACTCTGGATTCCACACCGGCGTCAGCTCAAGCTTCAACATAATCCTGGCAGCTTGCGCGTTGAACGGCATTGCTTTCTGCGCTGGCTGGCACTCTCACCGAACTAGCGGCTTCTTCTCTTGTGGGATTTCATTCTGTTAAGAGAAATGTTCCCGTATTGTTCGACTCTGGACTTTGCACCCTGCGCGGCGGGCGCAAAGGGGGGGCTCATCGCCAGGGTCTCGGGCGCTCGCGCGGTGGCTTCTCGACCAAGATCCACCTCCGCGCCAATGCCTATGGCCTGCCGATCGGCCTGACGCTGACGCCGGGCGAGGCGCACGACAGCACCGCCTATGCCGGGCTGATGGACGAACGCGACAGCGATCCTGGCATCCTGCTCGCCGATCGGGGCTACGACAGCGATGCCATCCGCCAGGATGTCCGCGACCGCGGCGGCCAGCCGGAGATCCCCCCACGGCTCGATCGTGGGCGGGATGCGGAACTGCGGCTTTAGTAGGCCAGCGAAGCCGTAAAGGAGTAGCGCGATACCAAGCCCTATGCTCGCAGCCGAGGCGACCGTGCCGGCAATGATTCCCGATCCGGCCAGGGTGCCGATGACGATGGCCAGCATCATGGGCCACAGACGCCGGATCAGCGCGCCAAAACGCGGTCCGGCCAGAAGCTGCCAAACATTCGTTACCAACGAAGGAATGAGAAGGAGGGCGGCAGCCTGGACGGGGGGCATGACGAGGCCGAGCAGGCCCATGGCAACCGTCGGCAAACCGAGGCCGAGCAGGCCTTTCACCATGCCTGCGAGCAAGAAGATGCCGAACAGCATCAGGGTGAGGGGAAGGATGTCCATCATTCACGGGACCCTGCCGCTTGGCGCCACTGCCGAACAATGCGGGATTGGCGTAGCCTGCCTCAGTCCTGAACGAAGGCACGTCGCCCGTGCATTTTGATCTGACAGACCTGCGCCTGTTCCTTCATGTGGTGGAGGCGGGCAGTATCACGGCAGGCGCCACCCGCGCCGGGCTCGCCCTCGCCTCCGCCTCGACCCGGGTACGGGGAATGGAGGAGCAGGCCGGCATTCCGCTGCTGGAGCGAGGCCGGCGTGGGGTGGAGCCGACGCCCGCCGGCCGGACGCTGCTGCGCCACGCACGGCTCGTAAACGGGCAGATGGAGCGCATGCGCGGCGAGATGGGCGAGTACGCGCGCGGCCTGAGGGGCCATGTGCGCCTGCTGGCCAATACCGCCGCCGCGGCCGAGTTCCTGCCGGAGATCCTGGCCGACTTCCTGCGCGCCAACCTGAATGTGGATGTGGACCTCGGTGAGCGACCCAGCCCCGAGGTGGCGCGGGCCGTTGCCGAGGAGGAGGTGGAGGTTGGGATCGCGGCCAGTCACGCGGACTTTTCAGGGCTCGAAGTCCTGCCTTTCCGAACTGACCGGCTGGTGCTGGTCACGCCGCCAGACCATCACCTGGCGGGGCGCAGGCAGATGACCTTCGCCGAGGCACTAAGCTTCGAGTTCGTGGGCCTCTCGGACGAGAGCGCGCTCGGCTGGCACTTGGCCGGGCACGCGGCACGGGCGGGCGGGCGGATGCGAACGCGCGTGCGGGTACGCGGGCTGGACACTGCCTGCCGCATGGTTGCGCTGGGCGCGGGCATCGCTGTGGTGCCCGAGGCTGCGGTGCGACGGTGGGATAAGCAGGGCACCCTCGCCATGGTACGCATGGACGATCCCTGGGCCGAGCGACAGCTGATGGTTATTGTCCGCCGCCTCGACGCACTGTCGCCCCACGCGAGGAAGCTCGCGGACCATCTCGCAAGGTCGCCGGAGATGACGAGTAAGGCTACCGCTAGCGCTGCAAGGTAATGTTCTGACGAAGTTGGAAAGCGACCGCCCTGTTAGCGGCTTTCTGATGTCGGTTGATCAAGAGCGGAAGTGCCGCTCTCGGCCACACCCGGCCGCGCCGGCTGCCCACCGCTATCGCCCCAATACCGACGAAGGCCTCTTACCGGGGCACCCCGCCCCCTTCCAGTACCCGCACCGCCATGGCCCAGAGGCTGCGTCATCGCGTGGTGGCGCGTCGCCCCAATCGCGCGGTGGGCTGCCCGTCCCTTGATGGCATCGGCAGCGCGGCGCCCGGCAGCATCAAAGCCGCGGACGGGGCCGAGGAGGCATTCACTCCACCTTCCCATGGATTGATGCCATCGATCAGCCATCGAAGCGTGGCCTTCCAGAAGCCGCCTTCATGCCGAGCGTGGAAGAGGCTGAAGTGCCCGATCGCTTTAACACGAAGACCGTCGGGCTTCAGTTCGACCCGAATGCGAGGCGCGTTGCGGAAATAGGAGAGTCCCCGCTCGACAGCCGCCGGCGTCGCATACTCATCATCCGCAGCAGCCACGGCGAGGATCGGCGCGGTGACAGCCGCGAAGCGGGCCAGGATGGTGGACCGTTCGGCCACGTCATGGCTCCACTCCAGCCTGGAGCGGCGAAAGCTCCACTCGTGGGCCACGCCGGAGGGCAGGTCCTCCAGCCATCCCAGGCGCCGCCCTGGAAAATAGCCGCACGCTGCCGTGAGGAGGGGCATGGCAAGGTGCCACTTCGCCAGCAGCATCGCCCGGTGCCGGGTCGCGTAGTCCCGCCAGTAGGCATATTGCGCCCCGACCGAGAGGATCCGCGCGATCGCCGGCGCGCTCTCGGCGTAGCCTGGCAGGAAGCCACCGATGCTGTGCCCGACCACCAGGAGTGGCACGCCGGGCCTCCGGTCTCGGATGAAGCGCAGCGCCGCGTCGAAGTCCAGCATCCCCCAGTCCCGCCACCGGTAGCCGCACCCGCGAAGGCTCGGTGGACGCGAGGCGCCGATCCCGCGGTAGTCGTAGGTCAGCACCTCGAAGCCGTGGGCGGCAAGGAAGCGGGCGTAGCGGTGGTAGTAGCTCGCCAGGACTCCCGTCGCTGGGTTGACTACGACGGCGCCGCGCGGTGCTCGGTCGCTGCGCCAGAGATGCCCGCCGAGCCGGACACCATCGGTGCAGGCGATCAGGACGGCCTCCTCGCCGCTCATCCCGCGAAAAACTCGACGACCGCGCGTCGGTAGGCGAAACGGCCCGTGTCGAGCACGGCGCGGGCCGCTGCCGCCCAGGCATCCTCAGCCGTCCGGGCGAGGGCATGGCCGAGGCTCACGCGGCGGACGCCGGCCGCCTGCAGCTCCGCCAGGCTCCAATCCGGTGAGGCCGGGCCCATCAGAATGTTCACGGGGCGGGTGACGGCCGCGCAAACCGCCTGCACGGCCTGGAGATCGGGCAGGTTGGGCGCGAAGAGCACATCCGCCCCGGCCGCCTCGAAGGCCTGCAGGCGCGCGATGGTGTCCGCCAGGTCGTGGCGCTTCCAGGCGAAGTTCTCCGCCCGCGCCGTCAGCACGAATCCCGTGCCGCTCGCCCGTGCCGCGGCAGCGGCGGCGGCCACCCGGGCGACGGCGGCTTTAAAGTCGTGGATGGGATGGGCCGCATCGCCGGTGAAGTCCTCGATGGACCCGCCCGCCAATCCCGCCTCGATGGCGAGGCGGATGGTCTCGGCGCAATCCTCCGGTTGCGGACCGAAGCCATCCTCGAGGTCGGCCGCGACGGGCAGTTCGGTGGCGGCCGTCAGGGCCCTGGCATGGGCCAGCACGCCGTCCCGGCCCACCCCGTTGTCCTCCAGCCCCAATTCGGTGGCCAGGGCCGCGCTGCTGGTGCCGATGGCGGCGTAGCCCATCCCCTCCAGCCGCTTGGCGGAGCCGATGCTCCAGGCATTCCCGAGAATGAGGATTCCCGGCCCTTCGTGCAGCTGCCGGAAGCGGGCGGCGCGGCGCTCCTGTTCCATCGCTGATCGCAGGGCGCTCAATAGGGCCTCCCGTCCTTGTGGCAGAAGCGCCAGCCGCCCTCGACGCGCAGGGCGACGAGGTCATCTTCCGGGTAAGACGCCTCGTCCCCCTCGGTCCGGTCGCCGACTTCCAGGTAGCGCACCGGGCGGGAGGAGCGGTTCTCCAGGTGATGTGGGGCGCCCCCGGCCGGAAAACCCGCGCAGTCGCCCGGCCGCAACACCGTTTCCTCTCGCTCCCCGATCACGAGTACGGCCTCCCCCTCCAGCACGAAGACGAACTCGTCCTGCCGGCTGTGCACGTGATGCAGCGCGGAGGAGGCGCCGGGCTGCAGATCGGTCAGGTTCACCCCGAAGTTGCGGAGCCCGAAGAGGTCGCCCAGTACGCGCTTCGTGCGGCCCGACATACGAGCAGCGAAGGGAGGCGGGTAGTTCGAGGGCCGCGAGCGGACGGCGACCTCGGCCGCCGTAAGAGTAGTGGGATGCTTCATGCTGATCCTCCTTCGGGATGCGATCACAGCCCGCCCGTCACGCGCAGCACCGCGCCTGTGGCGTAGGAAGCGGCGCCGGAGATGAGCCAGGCCACCGCCTCGGCGATCTCCTCCGGCTCGCCGACCCGCCCCATGGGCACGCGGGGTGCAACGCGGGCAGGGCGGCCCGGGTCCCCGGCCAGGGCGTGGATACCGGTATTCACCGTACCCGGCGCCACAGCGTTCACGCGGATGCGCTGCGCCGCCACCTCGCGCGCGAGACCGGCGGTGAAGGCCTCCACCGCGGCCTTGCTCGCGGCGTAGTGCACGTATTCCCCGGGGCTGCCTGTCTGGCTCGCGACGGAGGAGATGTTCACGATGGAGCGCTCCTCGGCTTCCACGGACGCAAAGTGGCGCAGAGCGGCCTGTGCGCAGAGCATGGTGCCGATCAGGTTCACCGCGACGACGCGTCGCATCCAGGTGGGATCGAGATCGCGGAACCGCCCGAGCGGGCCCGTGATCCCCGCGTTGTTCACCAGGGCATGGAGAGGCCCGAAGCGCTCCTCCGCGGCGGCAAAGAACCTGTCCACCTCCTCCTCCCGCGTCACGTCCAGGGGCAGGGCGATCGCTTCTCCGGCCTCCTCCCCGATTGCCGCCAGCACCTCGCCTGCTTCCCCGGCGTGCCGGCAGCCGATGGCGATCCGGTAACCGTCCTGTGCGAGCCGCCGGGCAATGGCGGCGCCGATGCCGCGGCTGCCGCCGGTGACGATGACGAGGCGCGATGACAGCAAGGGATATCTCCGTTTCCGGTGAAGGCTGGAGCAGCGACGCCGTCTGCGGAAGACAGGCAGATCCGATGCGCCGCATCGGGAAATCTTGCGTGGGAGAGGGCCGGCGATGCTCAGAGCTGCCACCACCACTTGTGTGTTTCCCGCCATACGGCGCCCGGATCCGCGCCGATGTCCCGCCGCATCCGCGCATCCATCTCCGCGAGGAGGCGGCGTTGCGCATGGCATCTCAGCCGCTGTCGCAGGCCGAGCAGGCATGCGGCAAGCCTGGGCCGCAGGCGGCGCAACCGGACAGCCGCGCCGACGGAGGGGGATCTGTTGATTCGTTCCGACATGGCCTGATCCTGAGCAGGCCGGCCCGCCCCTTGCAGGCCACGGTCGGCCCGTCGGGCGCGGAACTGCATCGCCCCGGCTAGGGCACAGTTGCTCGACACCTTCCGCACGGCACGGTCTCTCAGGGCCACCAGATCGGGATGACGGAGGCCGCAAGCAGTGCCCCGAGCAGCCTGTTCGCCAAAGCCCATTGTCGCCCCGTCCGCAGGCGGCGTCCCATCTCCCGGCCAGCCGCGCACCAAAAAGACAGGGCGGACAGCGCGCAGCCCGTGAAGCAGCCGCCGAGGAGCAGGGCCAGCTCCGCCGGGCCATCCGCCAGGCCTGAGAAGGATGCAGCCGCTCCCAGCGTCACGGCCCAGGCCTTGGGATTCTGCATGGTGAGAAGGAGCCCCAGCACCACTCCGCCGGGCACGTTGCCCTCCCTCTCGCGCGGGGGCCCGCCCTGCGCGATGCGCCATGCCAGCCAGAGCAGGTAGGCGGTCCCGGCCAAGCGCATGGCTCCTTGCGCCGAGGGCACCAACAGCAGCGCCGCCCCGAGGCCGCTTCCGGCTGCCGCGCCCATCAGGCCGAGCCCAAGGCCCAGCCCGGCCACGAGCGGCAGGGAGCGCAGGAATCCAAAGCGCGCCCCCGATGCGATGGCCATGACGGTCGCGGCCCCCGGGGTGAAGGCAGAGACCGCCGTGAAGGCGAGAAGTGGCCAGATCGTGCTCATCGTCGCTCTCCGAGGCAGGCCGCCATGCTCCGACCGGCCATAGCAGGCGTGCCAGCCACAGCCGCCGCTCACTGTGCCGCCTCGGCACCGCCACAGTTGCCCGGCTACGCATGACGCCTCGCCTTGCCCGGCGCGCGCAGGGCGCCAATGCTCCGCCATGGATGCGTCCAGAGGAGGCGCCGCATGGCCCAGGGCCCCGTTCACGCCGCGCCGGACAGGCCCCCGCTGCGCCTCGTCCTCGGAGGCCATGCGCGCCTCGGCGTCGAGATCGACCGCGGGGCAGCGGAGCCGCTGGCCGACCAGATCGCGGGGCGCCTGGCCGCGATGATCCGCGCCGGCACGCTGCCCCATGGGACGCGGCTGCCCTCGATCCGCGCCCTGGCCCGGCGCACCGGCATCGGCGTGCACAGCGTGGTGGAGGCCTATGCGCGCCTCGGCGCCATGGGGCTGGCCGTCTCCCGCGCGGGGTCCGGCGTCTATGTCATCCGCCCTGCCGAGCTGCCGCCGCCGGCGCCTCTCCCCGCCCCCGATCCCACCATGGCCGAGGGCGTCGCCATGGCCATGCTGGAGGCGCGGGAGGACGTGCTCTGCCCCGGCGGCGGCGTGCTGCCGGAGAGCTGGACGGAGGGGGCCTGGCAGGGCGGCGTGCTGGCCCGCTTCCACCGCCACCTGCCCGCGCATCTGCGGCGCGTCGCCCCGCCGCAGGGCGGTGCCGCCATCCGCGGGCATGTCAGCCAGCGCCTCGCCGCCCGCGGCATCGCCGTGCCGCCGGATGCCGTGGTGATGACGGCGGGCGGCACGCAGGCCCTGCAGCTAGTGGCGCAGACCTTCCTCTCCCCCGGCGACACCGTGCTGGTCGAGGATCCCGGCTACTTCATGCTATTCCCGATGCTGGAGCAGCGGGGCCTTCGGCTGGTGCCGGTCGAGCGGCGCCCGGATGGCCCCTGCCTGGAGGCGCTGGAACGGGCCTGCCGCGCGGAATCGCCCAGGGCCTTCTTCCTGCAGCCCGTGCTGCACAACCCGACGGGCTGGACGGCCTCCCCCGCCAACCTCCACCGCCTGCTGCGCATCGCGGAGCGCCACAACCTCCTGCTGGTGGAGGATGACGCGCATGGCGACCTGCATGGCGGGGAGCCGGTGCGGCTCATGCAGCTCGATGGCGGCGCCTCGGTGATCCATGTAGCCAGCTTCACCAAGCTGATCGGCCAGGGCATGCGCACCGGCTTCCTCGCGGCCTCGCCGGAGCGCGCGCAGGCGCTTCTGCGCACCAAGGTCACCACCGCCCTCACCGGCTCCGGCGTGGAGGAACAGCTGCTGCTCGAGATGCTCTCCTCCGGCCAGTACCGGCGCCACCTGGAGATGCTGCGCGCCCGCCTCTCCGCCGCGCGGGGCCTCGTGGCCTCTCGCCTGCGGGCGCTGGGCTTCGGCATCGCGGAGGCGGAGGACGGGATGTTCCTCTGGGCCGAGGCGCCGCCGGGCGCGCGGGAGGACCTCGTCCTCGCCGCGCGCGACCGCGGGCTGGTGCTGGCGGGGGGCGCGCTGTTCCGGCCCAACCGGCAGCCCAGCCGGCATTTCCGCTTCAACATCGGCCGCAGCACCGATCCGCGCATCCCGGAGCTGCTGGGCGTGCTTCTGCGGGGGGGCGGGGCATGACGGCGCGGCTGCCGACGGGCGCGCGCTCCGCCATCCTCGCCGGCGGTGCCGTCATGAGCGTCGCCATGGGCGTGCGGCAGAGCTTCGGCCTCTATCTCGACCCGCTGGCGAGCGGCTACGGCCATTCCCTCGGCCTCATCGCCTTCGCCATCGCCCTGCACAACCTCACCTGGGGGTTCGCACAACCCTTCGCCGGGGCGGCATCGGACCGGTTCGGGCCCGCGCCCGTGGTGGCGGCAGGCGCGGCCCTCTACGCCGCCGGCCTGTCGCTCGTCGCGCTCTCCGCCTCAACCGCCGCGCTGCTGGTCGGCATGGGCGTGCTGGTCGGGCTGGGGATCAGCTGCAGCAGCTTCGGCGTGGTCATGGCGGCTCTCGGCCGCGCCGTGCCGGCGGAGCGGCGCAGCATGGCCATGGGCCTGGCCAGCGCGGGCGGCTCGCTCGGCCAGGCGCTCTTCGTGCCGCTGGCGCAGGGCGTCGCGCAGGGTTCCGGCACCGCCGCCTCCCTGCTCACCCTGGCCGCCTGCCTCGTCCTCGCCGCGCCGCTGGGGCTGTTGCTGGGCCGCGCGCCCGATCCCTCCGCCGCGGCCGAGCCCGCCATGCCGCTGCGGCACGCGGTGCGCCAGGCGCTGGGCCACCGGGGCTATGTCCTGCTCACCCTTGGCTTCTTCACCTGCGGCTTCCAGCTCGCCTTTATCGGGACTCACCTGCCGGCCTATCTCACCCTCTGCGGCATGCCGGCGGGTGCCGGCGCCCTGGCGCTGGCCACGATCGGGCTGTTCAACATGATCGGCAGCTGGGCCTGCGGCTGGCTGGGCGGGCGGCTGCCGCAGCAGCAGGTGCTCGGCTGGCTTTACCTGCTTCGCGGCCTCGTCATCCTCGCCTTCTTCCTCGCGCCGAAGAGCCAGCCGGTCCTTCTCGCCTTCGCGGCGGCGATGGGGCTGATGTGGCTGGGCACGGTGCCGCTGACCAGCGGGCTGGTGGCGAAGGTCTTCGGCACGCACCACCTCGGCACGCTCTTCGGCCTTTGCTTTCTCAGCCACCAGCTCGGCTCCTTCCTCGGCTCCTGGTCGGGCGGCCTCGTCTTCGAGCTCACCGGCTCCTACGCGCTGATCTGGACGGCCACGGCCCTCGCCGGCTTCGTCGCCGCCGCGCTGCATTTCCCGATCGACGCGCGGCCAGCGCTGGCCGTCCCGGTGCTCACGGTCCGGCGCGGCGCATCCTGATCGCGCGGCGGAGCGGCCCTACCGTCAGGATCGCCTCCGCGGCGAATCGAAAGGTTGCACCACGGCGCGGAAGACCTCCATCCCCTCGCATCGCGCGGCATGGGCCGCGAGATGCGGGTTGCGCCCGGGTGCATGGAGCGCCGGATGCGCCTCCGCTAGGAAGCGCAGGGCGCAGGCCACGGTGATGTCCGCATGGCCGGGTGTCCCGCCGAACCAGAAGGGTGTCGCGCAGCCGGCGCGCTCCGCCTCCAGCACGTCGAGCACGCCGCCGATCTGCGCCGTGCAGCGCGTGATCCAGGCCTCCGAGGGCGCGGCATGCAGCAGTTGCTCGTAGACCAGGCTGACCATCTTGTCGCAGAGCCCGCTCGCTAGGGCGCAGATCCGCAGCATCGCCCTGCGTCGTGTGCCATGCGGCGCGATGAGACGGCGCTCCTCGCCGGCCAGTTCGTCCAGATGGTCCAGGATGGCCGTGCTGTCGATCAGCACCTCTCCATCAGGGAGGATGAGGGTGGGCACGCGGCGAAGTGGGTTGTACCCGGCCAGCCGCTCGGCGTCGCCGAAGGTGGACCAAGGCCAGTGTTCATAGGGCAGGGCGTAGAGCCGCATGGCGATGGCGACCCGCCGCACGAAGGGCGAATCGTATTGGCCGATCAGAATCATGCTCATGTCCGAAGCCACGGGAGATCCTCACAAGGCCGGCTCCAGCGCCGCCATCGCGGCCCAGAGCAGAATGATGGCGCCGAGGCAGAGCACCGCAACCGCCATCATGCCCGAGGCGTAGCCCCCGGTGCTTTCCCAGCTCCAGGCGATCGCGACCGGCCCGGCCGCCCGCGCCACGGCGTTCGCGGCCGAGAGCACGCCGGAGACCGACCCATAGCGCCGCGTGTCGAAAAGATGGGCCGGCAACGCCCCGCGCATGATGGTGAGCACGCCATTCGCGGCGCCATAGAGGATCAGCGCGATCCCCAAGACCGCGGCTGTCTGCCCGAGGGCCAGTGCGGCGAAGGCCGTGCCCACCCCGGTCAGGGCGAGTGCCGTGACCGCGCGCAGGGAGAGCCGCGCGCCGGCCGCGAACTCCATCAGCCGTCCCGCCACCTGCGCGCAGCCGACAAGGGAGGCCAGCAGGGCGGCCGAGCTGCCCAGCCCCTTGTCCTGCAGAAGGGGAACGAGGTGGACGGCGATGGTGGCGCTCGCCACTCCCATGGCCGCGTAGACGCAGATCAGCGCCGAGAAAGACCAGCGCGGGACGCCCCGGGCGGTAGCACTGTCCTGCGCCCCAGGCACCGGGCTGGCAGCGCCCGGCATCAGCAGATGCGGCAGGGCGCAGGCCAGGTTCATCGCGGCCAGGGCCGAGCAGGCCTCGCGCCAGCCCAGGACCTGTACCAGAAGCCCGGTCGCCGGCCAGAACACCGTGCTCGCCAGCCCGCCGGCGAAGGCGACCACCGCGATGCCCCGCCTCGCCTCGCCGGCTCCGAAGGCCGTGGTCACCGCCGCGAAGGCCGCCTGGTACAAGGCCGCCGGCATCGTGGCGCCGATCAGGATCCAGGCGGCGTAGAGCTGCCAGACCGTCCCGATCTGGCCCGCCAGCCAGAGACCTGCGGCGGAGGCCAGGGAGCCCGCAGTCATGACCCATCTGGCACCCACGCGGTCGAGCAGCCACCCGACCAGCATCGCCGCGCCGGCCTCGGCCAGCAGCCCCGCGGAGAATGCGCCGACCACCACCTCCTTCCCCCAGCCCGTCTCCCCGATGATCGCCGGCATCAACAGCGAGAAGCTGTAGAAGAGCGTGCCCCATTGCACGACCTGCGTCACCGCCAACGCCGCGGGCACCCGCCAGGGCAGCCGCGCCTCGCTCATTGTGCCGTGCTCATCCTGCATGAACCAAAGCCTGCCCTCAAATTCCGGTTCCCATGCTGGCGGCCCGGCGCGGAGGGCAGAAGAAAAACTTTCCGATGCCGCGCATCCGGATAAGTTTAGTCTGTGTCCCTACCCGTCCTCACGCTGCGCCAGATGCGCACCTTCCTCAGCGTCGTCGAGACCGCGAGCGTCTCCGCGACCGCGCGGCTCCTCGGCCTGACGCAGCCTGCCGCCAGCCAGCAGTTGCGCGAGATGGAGCGCCGCATGGGTGTCCGCCTGCTGGAGCGCGCGGCCGGCCGCTCGATCCCCACGGCGGCCGGGGCGGCGCTCATCCCCGCCGCCCAGCGGGCCCTCGCCGCCGCCGCTGATGCGGAGGAGGCCGTGACGGCGCACCGGGAGGGCGCCGCGGGACGCATTCGTCTCGGCACCGGCGCCACCGCCTGCATCCACCTGCTGCCGCCCGCCTTGGCCGGCCTGCGCCGGCGGATGCCCGGCGTCGAGGTCGTCGTGGAAACCGGCAACACGCCCGAAATGGTGCGGCGGGTGGAGGAGGGGGGGCTGGACGTCGCGGTCGTGACCATGCCGGTGCCACGCCGCCGCAGCCTGCAGCTGGAACCGCTGGTCACGGACCCGCTCCTCGCGCTGCTGCCTGATGCGGCGGCGCCAAGCCAGGGGGCGCTGAGCGCCGCGGTCCTCGCCCGGTTCCCCCTCATCATGTACGACACGGGCGGCACGGTGCGGCGGCTCGTCGATGAATGGCTAGCACGCGCCGGTGCGGAACCCCGCATCGTCATGGAGCTGGACAGCATTGAGGCCATTAAGGCCCTCGTCGCGAGTGGTCTCGGCGCCTCGGTCCTGCCGTCGCTCGCGCTGCAGTCGCCGGTTCCCGGAGCGCAGTGTCATACGCTCCGCCCCGCCCTCTCGCGGCAGCTCGTCACCGTCTTGCGACGGGAGAAGACGCGCGACCGCGGGCTGCGAACGCTGCTCAAGGAGTTTGAACGGCTGAAGTAGGGTGACCTGGCTGGACCGAGGTTTCAGCTCGGGCAAGGGCGTTCCCTGCTGTCCGGCCGGCTTGCCGGACTCAACTCGGAGGAGGCCAAGGCTTGTCCATCAAGTAGAACCAGATCCCCGTCATGCCGATTACGGCCAAGCGGTTGATAACTTGGTTGGACCTCGGGCCGACGGCCATTCCGCCAACCACAGGCAAGCCAAACGGAGGTCAGCTTTTCGTACTCCCCTGTCTGAAAGCAGAGCGGCCTCTGGCTGCTCCATGGCGGCACGGACGACGGTGTTGCACCAGAGGTGGAACGGTGGCGAGAGGTAGCGCCCGTAGGACAGCGCCAGCTGCCAATGCGCCCAGGTGCCGCCCTGGTTGCCCCGCACGGTGGCGGTGAGGCCATCCGTGTCGAGGTGCCAAATGCCGGCCAGGCCGGCATTTGAACCGAACAGGTCGGCGTTCTCGGCCAGCTGGGTGTCTGCATGCGAGCGGAAGTGCTCGGTTTCTTCCAGAGCGAGCCAGTCGGCCGGGCGCCGGCTGATCCGCGCCCTGGTCTCCTCCGAGCAGAACCACCGCTGCTACTGCGGGATCCGCACCAACGAGGCGACGACGTCCGTCGGCGGGGCGACCCTGGAGCATGTAATGCCGCGGGCCGAGGGCGGTGCCGACACCTACGGCAACCTGGTCATGGCCTGCCTGGGCTGCAACGAGGGGCGCGGCTCCCGGCCACTGGGTCCCGCCCTGAGCTGGCGACAGAAGCCCGGCCCGCTGGAACACTACCGGCTGGGACGCTGAAGCCCGGGCCGGCCCGCTAGGGCGCGGGTGGGCTGCCTGCCTCCATACGCCTCCGGTGGGCCGCCAGCAGCCGGCTGACCGTGGGCTCGCTCACACCATGCAGCCGGGCCATCTGCGCCGCCGTGCGCCGTCCCGTGAGCACGCTGTCGGCGATGTCGGCCTGCTGAACTGCCGTCAGCTTGGGCCGCCTGCCCCCGATGCGCCCCTCGGCCCGCGCGGCTGCCAAGCCGGCGCTGGTGCGCTCGCGGATCATGGCACGCTCGAACTCGGCGAAGCTGCCGACCATCTGCATCATCATCCGGCCTGCGGCCGTGGTGGTGTCGATCGCCTCGGTCAGCGACCGGAAGCCCGCCCCCGCCGCGTCGATCCGCTCCATCAGGTGCAGCAGGTCCTTCAGCGACCGGCTCAGGCGATCGAGCTTCCAGACCACGAGCACGTCGTCGGGGCGGAGCTGGTCCAGCAGGCGGTGCAGCTCAGGCCGGTCCCAGCGGCCGCCCGAGGCGGTCTCCTGGAAGCAGCGATCGCAGCCAGCGTTGCGCAGAGCGCGCTTCTGCAAGGCGGTGCTTTGTTCCTCGCCCTTGGAGATCCGCAGATAGCCGAGCAGCATGAGCCCTCTTTCATTAACGACCGTTTACGCAAGATTTAATCGGCGGCAGCCCGGCCCTGGGCAGCGGGATGCTTAAACCTCTTTCAAATTAGAATTTAATGGCAAGTGGTTTGTGAAAGGGTGCTGGGTGCGATCGATTGAGCACCAACGATCGCGGCGGAGCGGATAAACGTACCGGGATCGCGCCTATACCCGAACAGTCCAACCAGGAGAGGAAAGCAGGTTCGGACAGCGATGTTGCTGGCCTGCGTGACCGCTGCCACCCTCGGTCAGCATCATGCCCATCACGGCCCTTGACCGCCTCCGGACGCAGGCAAGCTCGGCCACGCTCTTTGCACCCACGACCCTCGCGGACGCTCTGCGCCGCCTCGGCTTCGTGCAGGCGGACCCGATCCGTGCCCCCGCCCGGGCCCAGGACCTGATCCTGTGCCACCGCGTGCGCGGCTACCGCGCCGGCGACCTGGACCGGAGCTTCGCGCGGCTCGGGCTGGAGGAGGACTTCCTCTACGCCTACGGCTTCATGCCGCCCGACACCGCCTGGCTGCTCCACCCTCGCCCCGATCCGGGCTGCGAGGCCGGCGTGCACGCCCCGACCGGACTGGCCGCGGAGGTGCTGGCCTTCGTGCAGGCGCATGGCCCCACCCACCCTAGGGACCTGGAGCAGCGCTTCGGCCGCGAGCGGGCGGTGAATGGCTGGGGCGGCTTCTCCAAGGCGACCACGCGGGCGCTGGAGGGGCTGCACCACTACGGCCTGCTCCGCGTGGCGCAGCGCCGCGACGGCATCCGGGTCTATGCGGCCGTGCCGCCATCGCCGGCCAGGATGGAGCTGGAGCCGTCGGAGCAGGCGCGGCAGCTGGTGATGCTGGTGGCCGGCCTCCTCGCCCCCGTGTCCGCCGTGAGCTTGCGCGGCGCACTGGCCCTCATGGCGCGGCGCAACCCAGGCCTGGGGCCGCTGGGGCCAGTGGTTGCCACCGCACTCCGGCGCGGGGAGCTGGAGCAGGAGACGGTCGAGGGTGAGACCTATCTCCGGCCGGCGGCCGACAGGGGCTGGCAGCACGGTGCGGCGCCGTCCGGCGTCCGCCTGCTGGCGCCCTTCGACCCGGTGGTCTGGGACCGCCGCCGCTTCGAGCACCTGTGGGGTTGGGCCTACCGGTTCGAGGCCTACACGCCCCCGCCGCGGCGGCAGTTCGGCTACTACGCCCTGCCGCTGCTCTGGCGCGGCGCGGTGATCGGCTGGGCCAACCTCACGCTGCCCGGGGGCAAGCTGGATGCCGCGATCGGCTATGCCCAGCGTGCACCGATGAGCATGGAGTTCCGCCGCGCCCTGGATGCGGAGCTGGCCCGGGTGGAGCGCTTCCTGACACCAACGGGCACAGGGCGTAAAATGCCCGATTGCATGCTAGAGGCTGTTGTGGACTGAGGGGAGGTCCAGATTTGCGGGATGACCCGCAAGGCTTATCCGTCCGACGTATCCGATGAGGAATGGGGTCTGGTCGCACCCTACCTCGTGCTGCTGCCCGAG
>NZ_JBLLEB010000045.1:0-31543 GCF_047690175.1 Roseomonas sp. BN140053
CGCCTCGTCCGTGACTACGAGCGCCTCCCCGAAACCCTCGCGGGCCTGCATCTCGTCGCCTTCGCCTGCCTCATGCTCAAGAACCTCCTCAACCTGGAGCAGGTCCACAACAGCCTCTAGAGCAGATCGTCGGGGGGCGGCATGGCCCGGACGCGTGAATCCGCCCTTGAACAACTTGGCGGCGCATCCGGAGCGGCCGCCCGCGAAGGGAGGACGCTTCGGGGGCTGTTGCCGGCGACGGCGTGCGGGGCCAGGGCACCACGCCCTGCCCCGGCGGGAGGGCGCCGGAAAACCGGATTGGCCGCGCAACGGGCCGCCCCTAGGATGCCCGGAGGTGGCGCGGCGCAACGGCCGGGCCGGGGGGATTCGGGGCACAGCATGCACAGACGGCAACTCCTCGCGGCCACCGCGCCGGCCCTGCTGGGCGCGCCCGGCGCACTGGCCCAAGGGGCCGCGCCGGGCGGCGCGCGGGCCCCCTTTCCCAACCGGCCCGTGCGGATCGTGGTGGGGGTGGCGCCGGGCATCGGCACCATCGACCTGACCGCCCGCGCGGTGGCTGAGCCGATGGGCGAGGCGCTGGGCCAGCCGGTGGTGGTGGAGAACCGCGCCGGCGCCGGCGGCATCCTGGCGGCGGAGTTCGTGGCGCGGGCGCCGGCCGACGGGCATGTGCTGTTCCTGGGCGGGGCGGACACCATCGTGCACGCCTTCCTGCTGGCGGGGCGGCCGCCGATGGACCCGTTCAAGGACTTCACCCCGATCGCGCGCGCCACCCGCGACCACTGGATGGTGGTGGCCACGCCTTCGCTGGGGGTGGACACGCTGGCGGGGCTGGCGGAGCGCGGCAAGGCGGCGCCGGACCAGCTGAACTACGCCTCCTTCGGGGTGGGGACGCTGTTCCACCTGCTGGGCGCGCGGCTGAGCCAGCGCCTGGGCTTCGAGGCGGTGCACGTGCCCTATCGCGGCGACTACACGCCCGACCTGCTGGCGGGGCGGGTGTCCTTCCTGGTGCAGCCCACGGCGCTGCTGATGCCGCACGTGCAAGCCGGGCGGCTGAAGGCGCTGGCGGTGCTGTCGCCCGAGCGGCTGCCCGCCATGCCCGAGGTCCCCACCATCGCCGAGGCCGGCTATCCCGACCTGGGCTTCAACATGGGCATCATCCTGTTCGCCCCCGGCGGCACGCCGCCCGAGGTGGTGGCGCGGCTGAACACCGCCTTCGACGGCGCCGCCAAGTCGCCCGCCGTGCGCGGGCGGCTGGCCGACATGTCGCTGGAAACCGTGGGCGGCTCGCTGGACACGGCGGCGGAGTATACGCGCTGGATGGTGGAGTTCATCGACGGCATGCGGGAAGCGGTGCTGGGTTCCGCCCGGTAGGGCGATGTCCTGAGCTGACGAGGCGAGCAAGGCCGGGGGAGTGAACTCCCCCGGCCCCCCTCCTTCTTTCGAGAGTGAGAAGGAGCGCCATCGGCCACGGGCGTGCCCGAAAAGCTCCCGAAGATAGAGGGGGGTCCGGGGGGGATACTTTCCCCCGGCTTGCTGGTTTCACCGAGGCGGAACAAGGCCTCGACGGTGTTCAGGGATCGGGGCCCCGCATATAGGCCACGGCGGTCTGGCCGGGCAGCGCGCGCAGCAGCCGGCTCACCAGCGTGGCGGGCAGCAGCCCCAGCACCCGGGCGCTGGCTGCCATCCAGAGCGGAAAGGCGACGCGCGGCTTTCCCGATCGCAGCCCGCGCAGGATCAGCTCCGCCGCGCGCTCGGCCGTCATCAGCCCGGGCATGTGGAAGCTGTTGCGCTCGGTGATGGCGCTGCGGACGTAGCCCGGGCAGAAGCTGGTCATCCGCACGCCGCGGTCGCGCGCCACCACGCCCGTGGCCTGGGTCCACACGTCGATCGCCGTCTTGGAGGCCGCGTAGGCGGGAGCGCCGGGGGTGGCGATGAACACCGCCATGGAAGCCACCACGGCGATCCGCCCGCGGCAGCCATCCGGCCCCGGCGGCTGCGCCACCATGGCGGCCAGGGCGGGCTGCACCGTGTTGATCGCGCCGTCGAGGTTGGTCGCGAAAACCGCGCGCGACTGCGCCGCGGCTTCCAGCCCGCCGCCGGTGCCGGCCGTGATCCCGGCATTGGCCACCACCAGGTCGAGCGGCCCGGCGCCGGCGATCCAGTCCGCCATGCCGTCGCGATCGCGCACGTCCAAGAGGCGGGGATGCACGGCGGCGCCGCGGGCGCGGGCGGCGGCGGCCGCGGCCTCCAGGCGCAGCGCGTCGCGGCCGGACAGGTGCAGCGTGACGCCGGGGGCCGCGCAGCGCAGCGCCAGGGCGCGGCCGATGCCGCTGGACGCGCCGGTGATCAGGACGGAGCGGTAGCCGGTCATGGGTCTGGGAGTGCGCTCCTGGCACGGTGCCGCGGTCGGGGGGCGGGGCCGGCGGGGGGTGTTTCCTTAGCAGCGCGGGCGGGCAGCGCCGATGCCGGGCGGGGCCGCGGATCGGGCACGAGCGCGCGAGAACCGCGCCGCCGCGCGGCCGGGGCGCCCTGCTGAATGGCGTGCCATGCGGCGGCTGCGCGTCCCTCCATGACTCTCGGCCTCGCGACGGGCAGCGCCGCTGGGCGTGCCGCGCGGGCGCAACGCGGTGTGGACGGAAGGCGGGCTGATGTATTCGCCGCCGCTGCGCTGAGGCTGCCTTCGGAGGCGAGCGGGGTGCCGCCGGCCTAGCGGCGGCGTTCGGCCGGCCGCCAGCCTTCGTAGCGGGCCACGAGTTCGCCGTTGCCGTCATACTGCTCGTAGGTGCGGGCGGGGGCGCGATCCGCCAGCCCGGCGTGCCGGCGCCGCAGCGGGTGGCCGGGCGGCAGGGCCCAGCTCTCGAAGCGGGCGACGAGGTTGCCGGCCGCGTCGCGCTGCTCGACGATCCAGGCGCCCTCCCCGCCGGCCGGGCCGCCGAAGCGGTGCGCCACCTCCCGCAGCGTGTGGCCGGGGGGCAGTGCGAAGTCCGGGTCGGCCGCGGGGCGCGGGTCGCTCATTCCAGCTCCGCGGACACCAGCCGGGCGGTGATGCGGCGCGCCTGCATGGCCGGGCCGTCGGCCATCACGCTGACCTCGCGGAAGTCGCTGCGGCTTTCCCCCTGGCGGATGCGCTCGGCGGCTTCCAGGATCTCCACATCCTCGGAATACACCTTGGTGGAGCGACGGCGGATGATCTCCGAAACCTCCGGGTCGCCGACGCTGCTGTCGCGCGCGTTGGACCAGAAGTAGTGGGTGGAGGTCGCGCTTTCCGGCGTGAAGGCGTGGATGATCTTGAACAGGTAGCGGTCGCGCTCGCCGGGGCTGGGTTCGCGCAACTCCACGATCGTCTGGGCGCCGTGAAAGGCGGGGCTGAGGAACTGCGACACCGACAGGCGGTTCACCCGGATGTCGCTGCGCCCGATGGAGGCGGCGTAGTGCGGCGGCGGGGCGCGGTCGTACTCGTTGCGGCTGACCGTGACGGTGTTGCCCTCCACGGACACGTCGGCGGGCTGTTCGGCGAATTGCAGGGTGGCGTTGTGCTCGCCGTGCAGAAAGGGGACGTGGGTGAGGTCCAGCACGTTCTCGTGCAGGGACAGGTAGTTGCAGCCGACGTGGAAGTAGCCTTCCACGTGGTCGAAGCGCGCGTCGGTGAGCCAGTCCTGCGCCGGGATGGAAGCCGGGTCGGCGCGCTCGGCATCGCCCATCCAGACCCAGATGAAGGGTCCGCGCTCCACCGCCGGATAGCTCTGGATGCGCAGGTTGCGCGGCACCCGTTCCTGCGAGGGCACGCGGATGCAGGTGCCGGACGCGTCGAAGGTGAAGCCGTGATAGCCGCAGACCACGGTGTCGCCCACCAGCCGGCCCATGGACAAGGGCGCGGAGCGGTGCGGGCAGCGGTTCTGGATCGCCGCCGGCGTGCCGTCCTGCCGGCGGAACAGCAGCACGTCCCGGCCGAGCAGCCAGCGCTGCCGGAGGTCGCGCCCGACCTCGGAGCCCAGGGCGGCGATGTACCAGCAGTTGAACACGAAGGGCGTGGCGTGGTCGGCGATGCGCGTCCCGGCCTGCGCCGTCCTGGCTTCCACCTGCATCCGTTGATCCCCCGCCGTGTCGGTCCGCGCAGCGCGGGCGGCCGGACCGCCGCGTTGCTGTCGCCGGACATAATCGTCCGACGATCCTGGCGTCAAGCGGGTTCTTCGCGCGGCCGGGCGGGGGTGCGGCCGGGGCGCGCGTTGTTTGCCGCCCCCGCCCCTGCTATCCCCCGAGCCTCCCTGCGCGAAGATCTGGAATGGCGAAACCTGCCCCCGCCCTTGATCGGGATGCCGGCGCCGGATCGGCCGTCGACGGCGTGATCGCCCATATCAAGTCCGGCATCCGCGCCGGCCGCTACGCGCCGGGCCAGCGCCTGGTGGAACCCGACCTGACGGAAGCGCTGGGGGTCAGCCGCTCCTCGCTGCGCGAGGCGTTGCGGCGCCTGGCGGCGGAAGGCTTCGTGGAGCTGCAGCATTTCCGCGGCGCGCGGGTGCGCAAGATGACGCGCGCCGACGTGCTGGAGCTGACGGAAATCCGCGCCGTGCTGGAAGGCTATGCCGCGGCCACAGCCGCCGCGCGGATCGACGCGCCGGGGCGGGACGCGCTGCTGGCGCTGGAACGCTCGGCCGACGGGGCGCGGGCGCGGGACGCGGCGGGCTACGGCGCCTACAATGCCGCCTTTCACGAGGCGGTGCTGCGCCTGGGCCGGCACCAGCACCTGCCGGGCTTCGTGGAACACACGCGGCTGGCGGTGTTCCGGCTGCAGTTCGACTTCCTGCTGCTGACGCCAGCGCGCATCCGGACCTCGCGCGCCGAGCACCGCGTCATCGCCAAGGCGATCCTGAAGGGCGACGCCGTTGCGGCCGAGGCGGCCATGCGCGGCCATATCCTCGGCAACACGGCGGCCATCCTGGACGCGCCGGAGGAATACCTGGGCTGATCAGCCCCCGCCGGCGACGCTGCCCCAGACCTCGGCGGCGATCTCCACGCAGCGGCGCAGCTTGGCCGCCTGCTGCTCGGGGGTGATGGGGTTGCCGTGCTCCACGCTGGCGAAGCCGCATTGCGGGCTGATCGCCAGTTGCTCGATCGACGCGTGGGTGGCGGCCTCGCGCAGGCGGGACAGCAGCAGCTCGCGGGATTCCAGCTCGCCCGTCTTGGTGGAGACCAGGCCCAGCACCACCGCCTTGCCTTCCGGCAGCGTCTTCAGCACGTCCAGCGAGCCGGCGCGCGGCGTGTCGAATTCCAGCAGCAGGAGGGGGATGCGCAGCTTGTTGAACAGCACCTCGGCCACGGCCTCGTAGCCGCCCTCGGCCTGCCACTGGCCCTGGTTGTTGCCGCGGCAGAGATGGATGGCCAGCAGCAGGCCCGGGGGCGCCGCATCGGCCACGGCGTTCAGCGCGTCCACGTAGGTGTGCAGCAGGGTTCGCCAGTCGTCGCCGCGCGCGGCCAGCCCCTGCTGGATCTTGGGGTCGCCAAACTTGGCCAGCGAGGTTTCGTCCAGCTGCACGTAGGTGCAGCCGGCGCGGTGCAGCGCTTCCAGCTCCTGCCGGTAGGCTTCCGCCAGGTCGGACCAGAACAGGTCGAGGTCGGGATACACGTCGCGGCTGATGTTGCCGCGGCCGGCGCGGTAATGGATGAAGGCCGGCCCCGGCAGCGTGATCTTGGCGATGCGCGACGTGTTCGCCTTGAGAAAGGCGAAGTCGGCGGCGTTGTGCGACAACCCGCTCCAGCGGATGCGGTCCACCACGCGCATCAGCGGCGCGGCGGAGTGCTTCTTGCCGCCGCCCTGGAAGGCCCAGGCGCTGGCGTCCTCCTCCATCGTGACGCCGGTCAGGGCCGTTTCCGTGAAGTTGTCGGAATACAGGCCGCGCCGGTATTCGCCGTCGGTGACGACCTGGAGGCCGAGGGATTCCTGGGTCGCGATCACGCCGCGGATGGCCGTGTCCTCGGCGGCGCGCAGGGTTTCGGCAGAAATCTCGCCGCGGTTGAAGCGTTCGCGTTCGGCCAGCAGGGCGGCGGGGCGCAGCAGGCTGCCGACCTGGTCGGCGCGGGTGGGCGGCACGGCCAGTCGCACGGCGTCAAGCATGGGGCGTTTCCCTTTCCTCGGGTGGCGTGATGGTTTGCGCTTCGGTGCGCGGAGCTCGGGAGAGGGAGAAGGAATTCTCCCCCTCCCGAACCCTCCCCCTCATCTTTTTTCGGGGAGGCTGCCGCGGGCTGGGTGGCGACGTGGGGCGCGCCGGAGGGCTCGGCCCTCCGGCGACTGCGGCATCCGCCCGCGCTGCGTGAATAGAATTTTCTCCGGCATGAAGCGCCCGACGTTTCCACCCCGACCGCGGCAGTCCCTCGAAAGAAGATGAGGGAGGGTCCGGGAGGGAGAATTCCTTCTCCCTCCCGGAGTCACGGGGCACCACGCCGCCATCCCTATCAGTTCACCTCCAGCCCGGCCGGGCGCACCAGCCACTCGACCTCCGAGCGGGTGCGCTCCACCAGGGCGGCGAACTCGGCGGAGGTGCTGCCCACCGGCAGGGCGCCGAGCTGCAGGATGCGCTGCCGGACTTCCGGCTCCGCCAGCACGGCGGCCACGCCCGCGCGCAGCTTGTCGATGATTGGCTGCGGCGTGCCGCGCGGCGCGAAAAGGCCGAGGAACTCTTCCAGGTTGGCGTCGCGCACGCCGCTCTCCTCCAGCGTCGGGACATCCGGCAGCACCGGGCTGCGCCGGGCGCTGTTGACCGCCAGCAGCCGCACCCTGCCGCCTTCCGCCAGCGGCGCCACCGAGAGCGGCGCGGTGGTGACGCAGTCCAGCGCGCCGGACGCCAGGTCGCGCGCGGCATCGGCGCCGCCGCGATAAGGCAGCGTCATCAGCGAGATGCCCGTGCGCTGCTGGAACAGCACACCCGCGAGGTGGGCGCCGGTGCCGTTGCCGGAATGGCCGCAGGACAGCTTGCCCGGCTGTTCGCGCGCCAGGGCCACGAATTCCGCCACCGTGCGGACCGGCAGGGCGGATTTCACCGCCAGGGCCACGGGCACGCTGACCACCTGCGTCACCGGCACCAGGGCGGTGCGGTAGTCGAAGGGCAGGCTGCGCAGCACGAAGGGATTAACGACGCTGGGGATGCCCTCGATCAGGAAGGTGGTGCCGTCCGGCGGCGCGGCCGCCACGGCGCCGGCGGCGATGGTGCCGCTGCCGCCCGAGCGGTTCTCCACCACCACGGGCTGCCCGAGCCAGGCCGCGAGGCGGTCGGCCACGGCCCGCATGGAGGAGTCCGTGGAGCCGCCCGGCGCGTAGGGCACCAGCACGCGGATCGGCCGGCGCGGCCAGTCGGTGTCCTGCGCCAGGGCAGGACGCGCCGCGGCGAGCAGCGGCAGGGCCAGCGCGGCGCGCCGGGTCGCGGTGATCGGCATGGGCCTCGGAGGCTCCCCCCTGGTACTGGTTCTCGTTCGTTGCGCCGGGCCGGTGGCCGTGCAGCGCCGGACACCGCCCGCCACGGGCCGCGGTGCCGGCCTGCGACGGGTTACCGGCCGCAGAAAGCGTCCGACGATCCTGTCGGCCGGGCCGAGATGCTGTCAAGCCGGGGATGGGTTCGCCGGCCGGGGCAGCGGGCCCCCCGGCCGCTCAGCCGGCGCGGCGCGCGGGGGCGGCGTGCTGCCCGGTCGCGCCGAAGTCCCGCAGCACCGCGTCCAGGCGCCGGACCGTGGCCTCCGTCGCGCGCGTCAGCGGCAGCCGCGGCGCGGGGTCGCACAGGCCGAGCAGCCCGAGCGCCGCCTTGACCGGGATCGGGTTGCTTTCGGCGAACAGCGCCTCGTGCAGCGGGGCCAGCCCGTCGCGCAGCGCGGCCAGCGCGTCGCGGTCCCCCTCGGCCCAGGCGCGCTGCAGGGCGGCGCAGGCGTCCGGGACGACGTTGGCGGTCACGGAGATGCAGCCACTGCCGCCCATGGCCAGGTGCGCCGCGGCGGTGGCGTCGTCGCCGGACAGCTGCGGCAGTTCCGCGCCGCACAGGCGCCGCAGCCGCGTGGGCCGCGCGAGATCGGCGGTGGCGTCCTTGAGGGCGTGGATCACGCCGTCCTCCCAGAGCCGCGCCACCGTGTCGTCGTCGAAGCCGACCCCGGTGCGGGCGGGCACGTCGTAGAGCACCACCGGCAGGGCGGCGGCCCCCGCCGCGGCGCGCAGGTGGGCGCGCAGCCCGTCCTGGTTCGGCTTCACGTAGGGCGGGGCGGCGCAGAGCAGGGCGTCGGCGCCGCAGCGCTCGGCGGCGCGCGCCAGCGCCACGGCGCCGGCGGTGCAGGGCGCGCCGATGCCGGCGATTACCGGGCAGCGCCGGCCCACGGCCTCCACGACGGTGCGGATGGCGCGCGCCTGTTCCGCCGCGGTCATGGCCGCGGCCTCGCCGGTGCTGCCGCACACCACCACGGCGGCGGAGCCCTGCGCCACCGCCCGCTCGGCCAGGCGGCCCAGCGCGGGCTCGTCGAGCTCGCCGTCGCCGGCGCGAAACGGCGTGACCAGCGCCGGGATCGAGCCGCGCAGCGCCAGCGATGCTCCCGGCATCCGTTCCTGCCCTCCCCCGGGGATCAATGCGCCACTTCGGGCGGTTGCAGGCGGCAGGTCACCAACAGCCCGCCCGCCGCCCGGCCGCGCAGCCGGATGCCGGCGAAGCCCGCGGCGCGCAGGCCGAGCACGAGGCGCGCCGCCGCGGCGGCCGCCGTTTGCCCGAGCAGCGCCAGGGCCAGGCGCCCCGGCCCCGCGCCGGCCGCCAGGGCACGGCGCGCACCGGCGGCGATGGCCACGGCTTCCTCCACCGAGGATACCCGCGGCGCCAGCACCACCTCGGCCGGATCCGGGTGGCGCGGCGGCACGGTGGTGCCGGTGGCGGCGCGGCAGCCGCGGCGGATGCTGGCGCAGAGCAGTTCGGCGCCGCTGCCGCCCACGATCAGCACGCGGTCGGCGGCGCCGGTGCCGGTGGCGTCGAGCAGTTCCTCCTCCGCCGTGGCGGCGTCGCGCAGCACGCTGTGCAGGCGGGCCTGGCGGCTGAACAGCGCCGGCCGCGGCGCGGCGGCGGCGGGACGGGTGGGAACCGCGGCAGGATCGCGGCGCGATGAGATCGGCATGATGCCCTCCAGGGCAGGGAAGATCGGATGGGCGGGCGTAAAGGCGCCATGTGCATCGGGCCGCCGCGGCGCAAAGACGGCGCAAAGAGGCGCGGCGCCGGCGTCAGCCGGCGGCGTGCACCGCGGTGCCGAGGGCAAGAAAGGCCAGGGCCTCGTCCCAATGGGTGAGTTCCCGCGCGCCGGCGGCTTCGCGCAGCAGGATCGCGGCGCCGGCACACACGGCGGCCGCGAGCAGGCAGAGCTGCCAGGCGAGGAGTTGGGTTTCCGCCCCGGTTCCCCGCGTACGCGCCAGGGCCACCGCCACGATGGCCAGGCGCAGCACGAAGCGCCAGGCCACGTCGCGCGATCGGCGGGCGGCCGGGCGGTCGCGCATCGCTTTCGGCATCCTTCGCGGGCGCGTTGTCAGAACTTGCGGCTGATGGTGAACAGCACGCGCTCGTCGCAGATCTTCTGCCCGCCGGAGCAGTTCCGCCGCTCGATGTCGGTGCCGTAGTAGCCGAGGCCGAGCACGATGCCGCCGGGGATCTCGCGGGCGATGCCGATCGAGTACCAGAGGTAGTCGGGCGTGCCGAAGCGCGGCTCGCGCTGGATCCACTGGTAGGCGAGGCGGCCGGAGGCAGTGAAGTCCAGCGGCAGCTTCACGTCCAGGCCGCTCTCCAGGTACACGCCCGTGCCGGACTGGCCGAAGAAATTGGGCGAAACGTTCACCGCCGCCGAGACGGTCACCGGGCCGAACTCCCGGTTCGCGCGCACCGCGCCCTCGATGTAGTCGAGGTTGTAGGCGGCGGGGTTGGGACGGCTGTAGCCGGGATAGCTGTAGTAGATCGCGCCGATGTCCCAGTTGATGCCGCCCAGCGTGAAGCGGTAGCCGGCCAGCGCGTCCACCTCCTGCCGCGCATTCGTTCCGGCGAAGCCCAGGTTGGACACGAAGGCGCCGAGATAGAAGCCGCTGTCGTGCAGCGCCTCGAGGGTGCCCTGCACGGCCGGGCGGTTGCGGGTCTGGCTGATGCCGCGGAACAGGTAGTCGGTGGCCAGGGTCGGCGTAGCGGTGAGCGACAGGCCCAGCGCCTCGATCCGGGTCTGCGCGACGGCGGGCAGGGCCGCGCCGGCGAGAACCAGGGCGAGGGTGGCGGTGCGAAGGGCAGGCAGCATCGTGGATCCCGTAATGTTCGGAGAAGGGCGCCGATCGCGCCCAGGCGGGGAAACGGAGCGGGGAAGCGGGCGCGCGACGGCCGCGGCGTGCCCCGGGACGGGGCGCGCCACGGCGGGGCGGCTCAGCGGCGCATCGGCTCAGCGCGCGGCGTCGAGGGCGAGGTTGAGGCGCAGCACGTTGACGCGCGGCTCACCGAGGAGGCCAAGCTCGCGGCCTTCCGTGTGCTCGGCCAGCAGGGCGCGCACCCGGTCCTCCGGCCAGCCGCGCGCCTGGGCGACGCGGGCCACCTGGCGTGCGGCATTCTCCGGGCTGATATGCGGGTCGAGGCCGGAGCCCGAGGCGGTGACGGCATCGGCCGGCACCGGCGCCGGGCCGTTCTCCGCCACGCGCCCGCGCACCGCGTCGACCAGCTTGGCGCTGGTGGGGGCGAGCTGCGTGGCGGCGGAGGCGGTGGCGTCGTAGCCGTCGCTGCCGGCGTTGGAGGCGCGCGGGTGGAAGTAGCCGGGCGAGGCGAAGTTCTGCCCGATCAGCGCCGAGCCGACCACGCGGCCGTCGCGCTGGATGAGGCTGCCGCCGGCCTGTTCGGGCAGCACGAGGCCGGCCACGCCGGTGACGGCGAGCGGCATGGCGAGGCCCAGCAGCGCGGTGAACAGGATCACCGTGGCGAGGGCGGGACGCAGGATGGCGGACATGGTTCAGGCGAGCCCCAGGAGGGTGATGACGAGGTCGATGATCTTGATGCCGATGAAGGGCACGATGACGCCGCCCAGCCCGTAGATCAGCAGGTTGCGCCGCAGCAGCGCGGCCGCACCCACGGGGGTGTAGCGGACACCGCGCAGCGCCAGCGGCACCAGCGCCACGATGATCAGCGCGTTGAAGATCACCGCCGACAGGATGGCGCTTTCCGGCGACGACAGGCGCATCAGGTTCAGCGCCTGCAGCTCCGGGTAGGAGGCGACGAAGATCGCCGGCAGGATGGCGAAGTACTTGGCCACGTCGTTGGCGATGGAGAAGGTGGTCAGTGCGCCGCGGGTGATCAGCAGCTGCTTGCCGATCTCCACCACCTCGATCAGCTTGGTCGGGTCGCTGTCGAGGTCCACCATGTTGCCGGCCTCGCGCGCCGCCTGCGTGCCGGTCTGCATGGCCACGCCGACATCGGCCTGCGCCAGCGCCGGCGCGTCGTTGGTGCCGTCGCCGGCCATGGCGACCAGGCGGCCCTCGGCCTGGGCGTCGCGGATGTAGCGCAGCTTGTCCTCGGGCCTGGCCTCGGCGATGAAGTCGTCCACCCCGGCTTCCGCGGCGATGGCCGCGGCGGTGAGACGGTTGTCGCCGGTCACCATCACCGTGCGAATGCCCATCTGCCGCAGCGCGGCGAAGCGCTCCTGGATGCCGGGCTTGACCACGTCCTTCAACTCGATGACGCCCAGCAGCCGCTCGTTGCGGCTGACGGCCAACGGCGTGCCGCCGGAGCGCGCGACGCGTTCCGCCGCGGCGCGGATCTCCGCCGGCGCGTCGCCGCCCAGCAGCGGGTCCACCGCGCCCTTGCGGTAGCGGTCGCCGCCGAGGTCGAGGCCGGAGATGCGGGTCTGCGCGGTGAAGGGGATCACCACCGCGTCCGCCGGCAGCGGCGGCGGGGTGATGCCGTGGCGGTCGCGGGCAAAGGCCAGCACGGAGCGGCCTTCCGGCGTGGTGTCGGCCAGGCTGGCCAGCACCGCGGCTTCCGCCAGCGCCGCGTCCTCCACGCCCGGGGCGGGGTGGAAGGCGGCGGCCTGGCGGTTGCCCAGGGTGATGGTGCCGGTCTTGTCCAGCAGCAGCACGTCCACGTCGCCCGCCGCTTCCACCGCGCGACCGGAGGTGGCCATGACGTTGAAGCGCACGAGGCGGTCCATGCCGGCGATGCCGATGGCCGAGAGCAGCCCGCCGATGGTGGTGGGGATCAGCGTGATCAGCAGCGCCGCCAGCACGGGCACGCCGGGCGGCCGGCCGTTCCAGGAGGCGAGCCCGACCAGGGAGGCGACGGCGATCAGGAAGATGATCGTCATGCCCGCCAGCAGGATATCCAGCGCGATCTCGTTGGGCGTCTTCTGCCGCGAGGCGCCTTCCACCAACGCGATCATGCGGTCGATAAAGGTGGCGCCGGGGGCGGCGGTGATGCGCACCACGATCCAGTCCGACACCACCGTGGTGCCGCCGGTGACGGCGGAACGGTCGCCGCCGCTCTCGCGGATCACCGGGGCGCTCTCGCCGGTCACGGCGGCCTCGTTGACGCTGGCGATGCCCTCCACGACCTCGCCGTCGGAAGGGACGAGGTCGCCCGGTTCCACCAGCACGAGGTCGCCGACGCGCAGCGTGGTGGCCGAACGCGGCTGCCACAGCGAGCGGTCGTCGGGGCGCAGCAGCAGCTTGGCCTGGGCGTCCGTGCGCGCCTTGCGCAGGCTTTCCGCCCGCGCCCGGCCGCGGCCTTCCGCCACGGCTTCCGCGAAGGTGGCGAAGAGCACGGTGAACCACAGCCAGGCGGCGATGGCGGCGAAGAAGCCCCAGGGTTCGCCGTCCAGCCCCGCCCGCAGCGCCAGCACCGTGACCAGGGCCGAGACGACCTCGGTCACGAAAATCACGGGGTTGCGCAGCAGGGAGCGGGGATTGAGCTTTCCCACGGCGTCGAGCGCCGCGCGCCCGAGGATGGCGCGATCGAACAGGGAAGCATCGGCCGCGTCGCGCGAACGCTGGCGGGCCGGTGCGGGGTCGAGGGTGGTGTCGAGCATGGGATGCGGCCTCAGAAGGTCTTGCCGGCGAGCATGACGAAGTGCTCCGCCAGGGGACCGAGGGCGAGGGACGGCAGGAATTGCAGCCCGCCGAGGATCAGGATCACGCCGGCCAGCAAGCCGCCGAACAGCAGCCCGTGCGTCGGGAAGGTGCCGGCGCCGGCCGGTGCCTTGTGCTTGGCGCCGAGCGAGCCGGCGATGGCCATGACCGGCACGACGTAGGCGAAGCGGCCGAGCAGCATGGCCAGGCCCAGCGTGGTGTTCAGCCAGGGCGTGTCGGCGGTCAGCCCGCCGAAGGCGGAGCCGTTGTTGCCGGCGGCCGAGGTGTAGGCGTAGAGCATCTCGGTCAAACCGTGCGGCCCGCCGGCGGCGACCGAGGACACCGCGGCCGGCAGCACCACCGACACGGCGGCGAAGCCCAGGATGGTGGCGGGCAGCACCAGCACGGCCAGCATGGCCAGCTTGACCTCGCGCGCCTGCACCTTCTTGCCGAGGTATTCCGGCGTGCGGCCCACCATCAGCCCGGCCACGAACACCGCCAGCAGCGCGAAGATCAGGATGCCGTAGAGGCCGGAGCCGACGCCGCCGGGCAGCACCTCGCCGAGCTGGATCAGGAACAGCGGCACCATGCCGCCCAGCGGCGTGAAGCTGTCGAACATGGCGTTCACCGCGCCGCAGGAGGCGCCCGTCGTGGTGGCAGTGAACAGCGCCACCAGCGGCAGGCCGAAGCGGACGTCCTTGCCCTCCATGTTGCCCATGGCGGGATCGACGCCGAGCTGCGCGAGGATCGGATTGCCCGCGGCCTCGGCGGCGTAGATCGCGGCGGTGGCGACCACGACGAAGCCCAGCATCACGCCCAGCAGCGCGCGGCCCTGGCGGATGTCGCCGACGATGCGGCCGAAACACAGGCACAGCGCGAAGGGGATCACCGCCTGCGCCCAGATCTGCAGGGCGGTGACGAGCGCGGTAGGTCCCTCGAAGGGATGCAGCGAGTTGGCGCCGAAGAAGCCGCCGCCATTGGTGCCGAGGTGCTTGATGGCGACCTGGAAGGCCACGGGGCCGAGCGCGATCACCTGCTCGGCGCCCTCGGGCGTGGCCGCCGTGACATAATCGGACAGGGTCTGCGGCATGCCCAGGGCGATGAAGACGAAGCCCAGCACGGTGGCCAGCGGCAGCAGCACGTACAGCGTGACGCGCACGAAGTCCGCCCAGAAGTTGCCGAGGTCCTTGGCGCCGCCGCGGGCGAAGGCTCGGCTCAGCGCCAGCGCCAGGGCGATGCCGGTGGCCGCCGACAGGAAATTCTGCACGGTGAAGCCGGCCATCTGGCTGAGGTAGGAGGCCGCGGCCTCACCCGAGTAGGCCTGCCAGTTGGTGTTGGACACGAAGGAGACGGCGGTGTTGAAGGCCAGCCACGGCGACATGCCGTCGAAGCCGCGCGGGTTCAGCGGCAGCACGCCCTGCAGGCGCAGGATGGCGAAGAGCAGCAGGAAGCCCGCGGCATTGGCCGCCAGCATGGCCAGCGCGTAGCCGCGCCACGTTTGCCCGCGCGACGGGTCGATGCCGGCGGCGCGGAAGAACAGCGCCTCGACCGGCGCGAGCCAGCGGACGCGGCCCTCGGCCACGGCGGCGATGGTGCGCCCCAGCGGCACGGCGGCCGCCACGGTGAGCGCCAGCACGAGCGCGATCTGCGCCCAGCCCTGGAAGGTCATGGTTCAGAGGTCCTCGGGCCGCAGCAGGGCCCAGAGCAGGTAGAGCAGCAGGCCGGCCGAAACCGCGCCGCCGAGGATGAGGTCGAGCACGGTTGTCAGACCCGCTCGCAGCCGGCCAGGTAGGCCGCCATCAATCCGAAGAAGCCGAGGCCGAGCCCCAGTAGCAGAATGTCGATCATGGGATGTCCCGCGCGGATGGGTCGCGATGCGCGGCTGATCCAGTAGGGCCGATGCGTGTAAAGGCGCGATGTGGAAGGCGGGCGGCGGCCGTAAAGAACCCGCAAAATCGCGCAGGGGCGCGCCGGTTTTTACGCGGGCTTTATGCCGCCGCCGCGAAGCTCATACGGCCCCTTTACGCGCCGCCGGGCTAGGCATGGTGCCGGCCCGCTGCTTCGCCACCGCCGTCGCGCGCGGTGGTCCGGCAAGGTCGCATGTTTCGAGGCATCGCATGTCGCTCCGTGAGCTGTTCTCCGCACCCGGTTTCCTGCCCTGGCTGGCGGTGCTGGGCTTCTCGCTGCTGGTGGTGGTGTGCAACGCGCGCCTGGCGCGACGGCGCGCGGCGCCGCGGACGGGGCGGCGGTGAACGCGCTGGCGCATCCGCCCTTCCCGATGCGGCTGCCGCGGGCCCGGCCGCCGTGGGCCGAGGCGACTTCGGCCGCGGCGCCGGATCGCGGCCGAAGGCGGCGGCACGCGCGGGCGGGCGGGGCGGCGTTTCCCCTGGCGGTGGTGGGGGGCGAGCTCGCCTGGGCGCTGGTGGGCTCGCTGGCGCTCGGCCTCACCGGCTCCGGGCGTCCGGCGCCGCACGCGCCGTGGGTGTGGCTGGGCGGCGCGGTGGCCATCGCGGTGCTGGTGCCGCTTGCGCGCTGGCTGCTGCTGCGCGGCGTGGACTGAGAACCATCGCGCAGTCGTTCCGACCTGAGGGGGAACAGGAAGCCGGGGGAAGGTATTCCCCCGGACCCCCATCTATTTTCGGGAGTTTCGGGGGGCTTCCGTGGCCGCCGGCGCCCCCGAAAACTCCCGAAAAAAGGAGGGGGTCTGGGGGAGTTCACTCCCCCAGCCTTCCCATTCGCCCATGGGCACGACGCCGCTGCCCCGCCGGACAGGCCTTCGCGGGCGGGGCTTGCCGCCGCGTCGCGCCCGGCCGCGTAGTGCGCCCATGGTGACCGAACCGCAGCGACCCGATCCCGACGCCCTGCTGGCCGTGGCGGCGCGGGAAGGCCGCGGGCGGTTGAAGGTGTTCCTGGGCGCCGCACCGGGGGTGGGCAAGACCTACGAGATGCTGCGGGAAGGGCAGCAGCTGCGCGCCGCCGGGGCGGATGTCGTGGTGGGGCTGGTGGAAACCCACGGCCGCGGCGACACCGCGGCGCAGATCGGGGCGCTGGCGGTGCTGCCGCGCGCGCGGCTGAGCTATCGCGGGCAGCAGCTGGAGGAGTTCGACCTCGACGCCGCGCTGCGCCGCCGGCCGCAGGTGCTGCTGCTGGACGAGCTGGCGCACACCAACGCCCCCGGCAGCCGCCATCCCAAGCGCTGGCAGGACGTGGAGGAACTGCGCGCCGCGGGGATCGAAGTCTGGACCACGGTGAATGTGCAGCACCTCGCCAGCCTGTCGGACAAGGTGGCGCGGATCACCGGCGTCTGGGTGCAGGAAACCGTGCCCGACCGCGTGCTGGCCGAGGCCGACGCGGTGGAGCTGGTGGACATCCCGCCGGGCGAGCTGCTGGAACGGCTGCGCCAGGGCAAGGTGTACCGCCCCGACCAGGCCGACCGCGCGCTGAAGGGCTTCTTCCGCGAAGGCAACCTGGCCGCGCTGCGCGAGATGGCGCTGCGCCGCACCGCCGAACGGGCGGATGCCGACGTCACCGGCTACATGCGCTCCAACGCCATCGCCGGGCCCTGGCCTTCCGGCGAGCGGGTGCTGGCGCTGGTGGGGGCCGACCCCGCGGCCGAGGAGGTGGTGCGGCAGGCGCGGCGCGTGGCGGACGCGCTGCGCGCGCCGCTGCTGGCGCTGCACGTGGAACGGCCCGACGGGCGCGATGCGGCCGATCCCGCGCCGGCGCTGCGGCTGGCGGAAAGCCTGGGCGCGGAGGTGGAAACAACGGTGGCGCGCGACGTGCCGCGCGCCATCCTGGACCACGCGCGGGCGCGCAACTGCTCGCATATCGTGATCGGCCGCGGACGGCCGTCGCTGTGGCGCCGCCTGTCCGGCCGCACCCTGGCCGGGGAGCTGCTGCGCGGCGCCGGGGATTTCACCCTGCACGTGCTGCCCGGCCTGGCGGTGGTCCCACCCCGCGCGCGGCCGGAGCGGCCGCCGCTGCCGGGCTGGGTCGGCTGGGCGGCGGTTCCCGTGCTGGTGGCGGGCGCCACCGCGATCGGCCTGCTGCTGGACGAGGTGGTGCCGGAAGGCGCGCTGGGCATGATCTACCTCGCCGCGGTGGTGGCGCTGGCGGCCTGGTTCGGGGCGCTGCGGGCGGCGGTGGGGGCGGTGCTGTGCTTCGCCGCCTGGAACTTCCTGTTCCTGTCGCCGCGCTACACCCTGGCCATCGGCGGGCCGCAGGACGTGGTGGGCGTGGCGGTGTTCGGCGTCGTGGCGCTGCTGCTGACGGGCACCACGGGCAGCCTGGGGCGTTCGGTCAGCACGGCGCGGGCGCGGCTGTTCGGGTTGCGCCGGCTGGTGGAGTTCGCCCGCCGCCTCGCCGCGCCCGGTTCCACCGGCGACCTGCTGGTGGCGGTGGCGCAGGAGGCCGAGCGCGTGGCGGGCTGCCCCGCCGGCGTGCTGATGCCGCTGGACGGGGAGCCGGTGCTGCGCGCCGCCGTGCCGCTGGACGCGGAGCCGGACGCGGATTCCATGGCGGCCGCGCGCTGGGCGCTGCGCAACGGCCGGCAGGCCGGGGCGGGCACGGGGTCTCTGCCCTCGGCGGCGTGGCAGTTCCGGCCGATCCGCACCGCCCGCGGCACGGTGGGGCTGCTGGGCCTGCGGATGCGCGAGGCCGCGGAAGGCCATGGGCAGGCCGGGAACCGCCCGCTGGACGGCGAGCGCGACCGCACGCTGGACGCGCTGATCGACCAGGCGGCGGTGGCGATCGAGCGGTCGCAGCTGATGGAGGAGCGCGCCCGCGACGACGCGCGGGCGGAAACCGAGGCGCTGCGCACGGCGCTGCTGGCCTCGCTCGGCCACGACCTGCGCACGCCGCTGACCTCCATCCGCGGCGCGCTGGAAACCCTGCGCCTGCCCGGGGCGGCGCTGTCGGATGCCGTGCGCGAGGACCTGCTCAGCACCGCGGAGGAGGAAACGCTGCGGCTGAACCGCTACCTGTCCAACATCCTCGACATCGTGCGCATCGAGGGCGGGCAGGTGACGCCCAAGCGCGTGCCGGTGGATGCGGGCGAGGCGATGCGCACCGCCGTCGAGCGCGCGTCCCGCGCCGCGGGCCGGACGGTGCGGCTGGAGGTGGCCGAGGGGCTGCCGCCGCTGCAGCTGGACCCCATCCTGCTGGACCAGATCCTGGCCAACCTGCTGGACAACGCGCTGAAGTTCTCTGCCCCGGGCGGCACCGGCGCTGCGGAGGCCGCTTCGGGCGGGGACGTCACCGCGATCGTCCGGCGCGAGGGCGCCAACCTCGTGCTGGCGGTGGAGGATGACGGGCCGGGCATCCCGCCGGAACAGCTGGAGCAGATCTTCGACCCCTTCTTCCGGGTGCGGCGCGGCGACAAGGCACCGGCCGGCAGCGGGCTGGGGCTGGCGATCTGCCGCGGCCTGGCGCAGGCCATGGGGGGGCGGATCACCGCCGAGAGCCCGGTGCGGGACGGGCGCGGCACGCGGATGGTGGTACGCTTCGCGCCGTGACCCCTTCCGGCCCCCGCGTGCTGGTCGTCGACGACGAGCCGCAGATCCACCGCTTCCTCGGCCCCGCGCTGCTGGCGGCCGGCTTCGAGCCGCTGCGCGCCGAGAGCGGCGCCGCGGCGCTGGAGCTCGCCACCCGGCGGGAGCCGGCGCTGGTGCTGCTCGACCTCGGGCTGCCGGACATGGACGGGCAGGCAGTGATCCCCCGCCTGCGCGCGTCCTCGGCCGTGCCGATCATCGTGGTGTCCGCCCGCGGGCAGGAGGAGGCCAAGGTGGCCGCCCTGGATGCCGGCGCCGACGACTACGTGGAGAAGCCCTTCGCCCTGGCGGAACTGCTGGCCCGCATCCGCGCCGCCCTGCGCCGGGCCAGCGCGGCGGCGGGCGAGGAAGCGGCCGCGCCGCTGCGGGTCGGCCCGCTGGAGATGGATGCGGGGCGGCGGCTGGCCCGGGTGGCGGGCGGCGAGCCGCTGAAGCTGACGCCGCGGGAATGGGGCCTGCTGGAAACCCTGGCCAAGGCGCGCGGGCGGGTGCTGACGCACCGGCAGCTGCTGCTGGCGGTGTGGGGGCCGGCGCATACGGCGGACGGACAATACCTGCGGGTCTATGTCGGGCACCTCCGGCAGAAGCTGGGGCCGGCGGCGTCGCTGCTGCGCACCGAGCCGGGGGTCGGCTACCGCTTCGGCGAGGACTGAGGCCGGCCAAGCGGGCGGGTCCCGGCGCGCCTCCCCTTCCCCAGGAGGCGCGGCCTGCTCCGGGGCCGGGGGAATCGTGCTATGCCCGGAACATCCGGATTCCGGGATGGCCGCCGCGACGGTGGCCGCCGGTTCCACCCTGGTCGCAGCGGGAGGCAAGATGGCGGAGCGCGTTGATCCCTGGCGGAACGCCGACGGACTGCAGCGGGTCGCCTTTCCGGCGGGCCTGGAGGTCGGCACGCCGCGTGGCCATGCCGTGCTGCGCTACAAGGATTTCCGCAAGGTCTTCGCGGCGCTCTACGCGATGCGGCGCCAGGGCATGCTGCCGCTGGGCGCCGTGGCCATCAGGGGGGCGCACAACCAGTTCAACGAGGGCCGCGGCACCCGCGCCGACCGGACTCAGGGGGCGCACAACCTGCCGCGCCAGCTCACGATCGGCGGGCGCACGATTGAGGAATGGCTGCGCGACGGCGGCGCGGACCCGGTGATGATCCTGTCGATCGTGGGGACGGAAGGCGTGGCCGTGGTGCTGCCGGAAGCCTGGAACAAGGCCGACAGCCTGTGGGAGATGAAGGGGCTCGACGAAGCCTTCCGCGCGGCAGCGGCGGAGATCGTGGCCTGGGGACCTGGTTCTGCGGCGGCGGCCTTCGGGCATTTCCCGGCGATGTGGAGCGTGTTCCACAGCGCCGCGGGCGCGGCGCTGGGGCGCGCCCTGGTGTCGGTCGGCGCGGGGGATGCGCGCCTCGGGCCGCTGCAAACCTACCAGCAGGTCCACCTCGCGGAGGGGCAGTCCTTCAACAACGACCCGCCGGACCTGCATATGCTGCTGGGCTTGGACCTGCGCTGAACCAGCCGGGCCCCGGCGCGGCGGCCGCGGCGGCCGCGGCGCGCCTCACAGCCGCAGGCGGGTTCCCACGAGCAGGGACCGCCCGGGCACCACGAAGCCATTGGCCGGCTCGAAGCGGCTGTTGCCGAGGTTGCGGCCTTCCACGAACACCGCGACGGGTTCGGTGACCTGCCAGGTGCCAACCAGGTTCACGATCGTGCCGGACTTGTTGGAGCGGGCCTCGGTGAAGGCGGTGCCGTCGTCGCGGTAGGAGGCGAAGGCACCTTCGGGCGAGCGGCCGGTGAACAGCACCTCGGGGGCGATCGTCACGCCGGGTAGCGGCTTGAGGCTGGCGTTCACGGACAGCTGGTGTTCCGGGCGGCGGGCGAGGCGTTCGCCGGTGGCGCGGTCGCGCGCGTCGGTGATCGTGTAGGCGGCTGTCGTGGAGAGCCAGGCGGCGGGGCGCAGGGTCAGGCTGAACTCGGCGCCGCGGATGCGGGCGCGGTCCACGTTCTCCAGCGTGGTGAAGGCGGCGTCGAAGTTGATCAGGTCGCGGATGCGGGTCTGGAAATAGGTCGCGCCCAGGGTGGCGAAGTCGGCCGTGCCACCGACGGGGATGTCGGTGTCCACGCCGACCTCCCAGGACAGGGAGCGTTCCGGGCGCAGGTCGGGGTTGCCCGAGAAGAAGCCGGCGATCCGGCCGTAGCGCTGGTACAGCGACGATGCGGCGAAGCCGGTGCCGACGGTGGCCCGCAGGCGCGAGGCGATCTCCGGCAGTTGCAGCACGGCGCCGGTGCGCCAGGTGACGGCGCTGCCGGCATCCTCCACCGCGTCGCCGCGCAGGCCCGCCGACAGGTCCAGCCGGCCCAGCCGCGCCTGCCAAGACAGGTGGCCGGCGCCGCTGTCGCTGCGCGCGTCCACGGTGGTGCGGAAGAAGGCGCTGCCGGAGGCTTGGCGCACCTCCTCGCGCGCGAAGGTGGCGCCGAAGGCCAGGTGGCTGTCGGTGAAGGGGCCGAGATCGGGCAGGCGGAGCTGGTTGCCCCAGTCCAGCACCGTGCGCTCGCCCCGGTACAGGTCGCGGGTGGCGGCCAGGGAGTTGTTGTCCGGCTCGTTCACGAAACGGCGGCGGTCTTCAGTGCGGGCGACGCGCAGGCCGGTGGTCCAGGCGCCGAACAGCGTGGTTTCGCCGCGCAGCTGGCCGTACCAGCGGCGGCTCTCGCCGGAATGGTTCGGGTCGTCCTCCGGCACTTCGTCCAGGCCGAAATGGTTCTCCCGCCAGCGCAGCAGCGCCTCGATGCGGCTGGTGTCGTTCGGGCGCCAGCCCAGCCGCGCGGTGGCGGCGGCGCCGCGGAAGCCGTCATCCTCGCCGGTGTTCGAACGGAAGCGCGGGGCGGTGGCGTCGAAGCCGCGGGTGCTCAGCGTGTTGAGGGACAGCAGGTAGTCGAAGCGGTCCAGCGTGCCGGCCACGCCGCCGCCGGCGCGCAGCGTGCGGCTGGACCCGCCGGCGACCTCGCCGAAGGGGGCGAAGGCGCGGTCGGCGGGGGCGCGGCGGGTCACGATGTTGACCGTGCCGCCGATGGCCTGCGAGCCGTAGAGCGAGGAGGCCGGGCCGCGCAGCACCTCGATGCGCTCCACGTCCAGGTTCACCAGCTCGTCGCCGAAGTTGAAGGCGGCGCCGGGGTCGGACGGGTCGTTCACCGGCACGCCGTCCAGCAGCACCAGCACGTGCCGGCTGTTGGTGCCGCGCAGGAAGACGCTGGCCTGCTGGCCAGGGCCGCCGGTCTGCACCACCCGCAAACCGGGCACGGCGGAAAGTGCGTCGGCCAGGGACACGTAGCCGCGCTCCTCGATCGTGGCGCGGTCGATCACCGTGGTGGCCGCGGGAGTGCGGGCCAGGGCGTCGTTGTCCGGCCGGCGGGCGGTGACCACCACCTCCGGCAGGGCGGTGACCACCGTGGGGTCCTCCCCGGCGGCCGCGGCGACGGGAAGCGGCGCGAGCAGGAACAGGGCCGCCAGCAGGGGGGCCGGGGGCACGGCGGGTCGTCGCATCGAAGTCTCCGGCAAGGTATGGGCCGCGCAGGGCACGCGCGGCCGGGAAGCGCATTCAGTCGAGGTTGGGGCGCAGCCAGCGTTCGGCGGTGGCGCGGTCCACACCACGGCGCGGCAAGTAGTCTTCCAGCTGGTCCGGGCCGATCCGCGCCACGCCGAAATATTCGGCCTGCGGGTGGCCGAAATAGAAGCCGGATACCGCCGCCGTCGGTAGCATGGCGAAGCTCTCGGTCAGGGTGATGCCGGTGGCCTCCGTGGCGCCGAGCAGGTCGAACAGGATCGGCTTGAGGCTGTGGTCGGGGCAGGCGGGATAGCCGGGCGCGGGGCGGATGCCCGCGTATTCCTCGCGGATCAGCGCCTCGGCGGGCAGGTCCTCGCCGGGGGCGTAGCCCCAGAGCTCGGCGCGGACCCGGGCGTGCAGCGCTTCGGCGAAGGCTTCGGCCAGCCGGTCGGCCAGCGCCTTGAGCAGGATGTCGCGGTAGTCGTCGTGCTCGGCGCGGAAGCGGGCGAGGTGCGGCTCGATGCCGTGGATGCCCACCGCGAAGCCGCCGATCCAGTCGCCCTCTGGGTCGATGAAGTCCGCCAGGCACTGGTTGGGCCGGCCTTCGCGCTTGCGGATCTGCTGCCGCAGGAAGGGCAGCCGGACCTCGTCGTTGGCGCCCTCCCCCGCCCGCACCAGCACGTCGTCGCCGTCGCGGCGGCAGGGCCACAGCGCCGCGACGCCGCGGGCGCCCAGCCAGTTCTCCGCGATCACCTGGTCCAGCATGGCCTGCGCGTCGGCCCAGAGGCCGCGGGCGCTCTCGCCCACCACCGGGTCCTGCAGGATGGCCGGGAAGCGGCCGGCGAGTTCCCAGGCCTGGAAGAAGGGCGTCCAGTCGATGAAGCGGCGCAGCTCCGCCAGCGGCCAGTCCAGCACGTGGCGGCCAGGTTGGCGCGGCGCCGGCGGCTTGCGCGCGAGGTCGAGGGGGAAGCCGTTGGCGCGCACCTCGGCGATCGGGGCCAGGGCGTTCTGCCCCTTGCCCTCCCGCGCGGCACGGACCGCGGCGTAGTCCTTGGCCACCTGCGTCACGAAGCCGTCGCGCTGGGTGTCGCTCATCAGCGTGGAGGCGACGCCCACCGCGCGGCTGGCGTCCAGCACGTGTACCACCGGCCCCTCGTAGGCCGGGGCGATGCGCAGCGCCGTGTGCACCTTGGAGGTGGTGGCGCCGCCGATCAGCAACGGCATGGCCATGCCGGCGCGCTGCATCTCGGTCGCCACCGTCACCATCTCGTCCAGCGAGGGGGTGATCAGGCCGGACAGGCCGATCATGTCGGCGTCCTTCTCGACGGCCGCCTTCAGGACCTCGGTCCAGGGCACCATGACGCCGAGGTCCATCACCTCGTAGCCGTTGCACTGCAGGACGACGCCGACGATGTTCTTGCCGATGTCGTGCACGTCGCCCTTGACGGTGGCCATGATGATGCGGCCCTTGGTGCGGGCGCCGGCCTGCTTTTCCGCCTCGATGAAGGGGAGGAGGTGGGCCACGGCCTTCTTCATCACGCGGGCGGACTTCACCACCTGGGGCAGGAACATCTTGCCGCTGCCGAACAGGTCGCCCACCACGTTCATGCCGTCCATCAGCGGCCCCTCGATCACCTCGATCGGGCGCGGCAGGAGGAGGCGGGCTTCCTCCGTGTCGGCAACGATGTGGGCGTCGATGCCCTTCACCAGCGCGTGCTCCAGCCGCTTGCCCACCGGCCAGCCGCGCCACTCCTCGGCCGCCTTTTCCGCGGCCGTGTCGGTACCGCGGAAGCGTTCCGCGAGCGCGATCAGCCGTTCCGTGGCGTCGCCGCCGCCGGCGGGCGTGCGGTCGAGGATCACGTCCTCGCAGGCGTCGCGCAGTTCCGGGTCGATGGCGTCGTAGACGTCGAGCTGCCCGGCGTTGACGATGCCCATGTCCATGCCGGCGGGAATGGCGTGGAACAGGAACACCGAGTGCATGGCGCGGCGCACCGGCTCGTTGCCGCGGAACGAGAAGGACAGGTTGGACAGGCCGCCGGAGATATGGGCGTGCGGGCAGCGGGCGCGGATCTCGCGCGCGGCCTCAATGAAGTCCAGCGCGTAGCGGCGGTGCTCCTCGATGCCGGTGGCGATGGCGAAGAGGTTGGGATCGAAGATGATGTCCTCGGGCGGGAAGCCGATGCCCATCAGCAGGTCGTAGGCGCGGGCGCAGATCTCGACCTTGCGCTGTTTGGTGTCGGCCTGGCCGGTCTCGTCGAAGGCCATCACCACCACGGCGGCGCCGTAGTTCATCACCTTGCGGGCGTAACGCAGGAACTCGGCCTCACCCTCCTTCAGGCTGATCGAGTTCACGATCGGCTTGCCCGAGACGCATTTCAGCCCGGCCTCGATCACGCTCCACTTGGAGCTGTCGATCATCACGGGGACGCGGGCGATGTCGGGCTCGGCACCGATCAGCTTCAGGAAGGTGGTCATGGCGTGCTCGGCGTCGAGCAGGCCCTCGTCCATGTTGACGTCGATCACCTGCGCGCCGTTCTCGACCTGGCTGCGCGCGACCTCCAGCGCCTTGGCATAGTTGCCGGCCATGATCAGCTTCTTGAAGGCGGCGGAGCCGGTGACGTTGGTCCGCTCGCCGATGTTGACGAAAACGGCGGCGGTGGAGTTGCTCATGCGGGGTCCGTCGGGCTGCGCCCGCGTCGGCGGGGCGGCTGGGAGAGGTTGGCGCGAGGCGGCCACCCGGGATGCGCCCGGTGGCGCAGGCGGCGGCCGGCACCGGGCCGCGGCGGTACTGCGGGCCGGGGCAATCGCCGCGCCCCCACGGCGGAGCTAGGCTGCCATCTCGAAGGGGTCGAGGCCGGCGAGGCACAGTTTCGGCCGTCGCTTCGGCAGGCGGCGCGGGCCGAAGCCGCGCACCGCCTCGGCCATGGCGGCGATATGCGCGGGGGTGGAGCCGCAACAGCCGCCCACCACGTTCACCAGCCCCTGCTGCGCCCACTGGTGGATAAAGGCGCCGGTGGTTTCCGGCTGCTCGTCGTAGGCGCCGAGGTCGTTGGGCAGGCCGGCATTGGGATAGACCATCACCGGCGCATCGGCGATGGCGGCGATGTTCTGCACGTGCGGCCGCAGCAGCTCCGCCCCGAAGGCGCAGTTGAGGCCCACGGTCAGCGGCCGGGCGTGGCGCACGGTGTTCCAGAAGGATTCCACCGAATGGCCGGACAGGTTGCGGCCGGACATGTCCGTGACGGTCATGCTGAGCATGATCGGGATCTCCCGGCCCAGCACCTGCTCCAGCTCGCGCACTGCCAGGATCGCCGCCTTGGCGTTGAGGGTGTCGAAGATCGTCTCGGCCAGGATGAAGTCGGCGCCGCCCTCGATCAGCGCCGCGGCCTGGTCGGCATAGACGGATTTCAGCGTGTCGAAGTCGATCGCGCGGAAGCCGGGGTCGTTGACGTCGGGCGACAGGGACAGTGTCTTGTTGGTGGGGCCCACAGCACCCGCGACGAAGCGCGGCCGGCCGTCAGCGGCCGCGGCGTCGTCGGCCGCGGCGCGGGCGATATGCGCGGCGGCGCGGTTGATCTCGCCCACCAGGTGCGCGGCGCCGTAGTCTTCCTGGCTGATGGTGTTGGCGTTGAAGGTGTTGGTGGACACGATGTCGGAGCCAGCGGCGAGGTAGGCGCGGGTGATCGCGTCCACCACGTCAGGGCGGGTCAGCACCAGCAGGTCGTTGTTGCCCTTCTGGTCGAGGGCGAGGTCCAGCGCACCGCGGTAATCCGCCTCGCTCAGCTTGTAGTCCTGGATCATGGTGCCGAAGGCGCCGTCGGTCAGCAGGACGCGCTCCGCCGCCGCGGCGCGGAAGGCGGCCGCCGCGCGGGAGGGAGTGAGGCCGGCGCTCATGCCGCGGCGTCCTGCGGCGCCAGCAGCGCTGGCTGCGGCGCCGTGGGACGCTTGCCCAGCAGGTGGCAGATCGCGTAGGCGAGCTCGGCGCGGTTCAGCGTGTAGAAGTGGAAGTGCCGCACGCCGCCGGCATAGAGCTTGCGGCAATGCTCCGCCGCCACGGTGGCCGCCACCAGCGCGCGGGCGGCGGGGCGGTCGTCCAGCCCCTCGAACAGTCGGTCCATCCAGTCCGGGATCTGCGCGCCGCACTGGCCGGCGAAGCGCCGGGTCTGCGCCACGGAGGAAACCGGCAGGATTCCCGGCACGATCTCCGCGTCGATGCCGGCGCCGGCCACGGCGTCGCGGAAGCGGAAATAGGTTTCGGGCGCAAAGAAGAACTGGGTGATGGCGCGGGTGGCGCCGGCATCCAGCTTGCGCCGGAGATTGTCCAGGTCGGACGCGGCGCTGGCGGCCTCGGGGTGGCATTCGGGATAGGCGGCCACCGAGATCTCGAAGGGCGCGATGCAGCGCAGCCCGGCCACCAGTTCGGCCGCGCTGCGATAGCCCTGGGGATGCGCGGTGAAGGCGGTGCCCTGTTCCGGCGGGTCGCCGCGCAGCGCCACGATGTGCCGCACCCCGGCCTCCCAGTAGGCGCGCGCCACGGCGTCGATCTCGTCGCGGCTGGCATCCACGCAGGTCAGGTGGGCGGCGGCGGGCACGGCGGTTTCGCGGGCGATGCGCGCCACGGTGGCGTGGGTGCGCTCGCGGGTGGAGCCGCCGGCACCGTAGGTGACGGACACGAAGCGCGGCGCCAGGGGTGCGAGGGTTTCCACCGCGCCCCACAGGGCCTCGGCCATCTTCTCCGTGCGCGGCGGGAAGAACTCGAAGGACACGGCGATGTCGCCGGCCACGTCGGCGAAGAGTGGCGCGGCCAGGGCGGCCTGCGCGTCGGAGAGCTGGCGAAAGGAGAGAGGGATCATGCCACGGCCTTCAGGTGTCGGGGCGCCTGCGCGCCGAGCCAGAGCTTCACGGTGAGGGCGTGGCCCGCGAGCTCGCGGACCGCGGTGGTTTCCAGGCCGGCGGCGGCGAACCAGCCGGCGACCTGCGCATCGTCGAAGCCCAGCCGGGCGTGGGCGCCGCGCTCGCGCAGCTCCTCGCGCTCGTGCGGGGCGAAGTCCACCACCAGCAGCCGCCCGCCGGGGGCGAGCAGGCGTGCCGCTTCGGCAATGGCGGCCGCGGGGGCCTGGGCGTAGTGCAGGACCTGGTGCAGCACCACGCAGTCGGCGCTGCCGTCGGCCAGCGGCAGGGCGTACATGTCGCCCTGGTGCAGCTCGGCCTGCTCCAGCCCGGCCTGGGCGAGCTTGGCGCGGGCGAGGCGCAGCATCTCCGGGCTGCGGTCGATGCCGGTCACCCGCTCGGCACGGGCGCCGAGCAGCTCGATCATGCGGCCGGTGCCGGTGCCGATATCCACCAGCCGGCCGATCGGGGCGGCGGCCAGGATGGCGGTGACCGCAGCTTCCACTTCCGTTTCCGCGACGTGGAGGGAGCGGATCGCGTCCCATTCCGCGGCATGGGCGTTGAAGAAGGCCTCCGCCGCCGCCACCCGGTCGCTGCGCACGGCGGCGAGGCGGACCGCATCCGCCACCCGCCAGCGCTCGGCGGAAGGGTCGTGCCAGCCGTCGATGGCGGCCAGCAGCGGCTTGGACCGCCCGGCCTTGCCCAGGCTGAGAAAGATCCAGCTTCCCTCGCGCCGGCGCTCGCACAGCTCGGCATCAGCCATGATGCGGACGTGGCGGGACACGCGCGGCTGGCTCTGGCCGAGCACCTGCGCGAGTTCCCCCACCGACAATTCCATCTCGCGCAGCAGCGCCAGGATGCGGAGCCGGGTGGGGTCGGCGAGGGCACGGAAAACGGCGAGGGGTGCGGGCATGGAACCGTTCCTTTGAGATGTCGTATAAAGACATTCTTATATGCGTTCAAGCGCTGCCTACCCTTGCGCCACGGGCCAGACAACGGCGCAGAACAGCCATGGCCCGGGCCATAGCTACCGGGGGGGAAACTGCTCGGAGGCCTTGGGAACAGGACGGGGAACGGTGCGTCGGAGCTGCTACGGGAGGTGGATGCAGCCTTCGGCTGATGGCCACGTTGGGCCGGGGTGCCCGGGCAGGGTGTTCCAGCGCATCGAGGAGAGCGGACCAGCGAATGGCGCTCCCCTCCCCTGCTCCGAATGTGCGGGGTTGGCTGGGGTTCCGGCACGCGAGCAGGATCAGCCGGAGGGACTCACTTCCGCAGCTGATCACAAAATCTACAACCTGAGATTATTTTACTTAAGGTCTTTGCAATCAAAGGTGGTTAACTCTAACTTAAGCAGACACTGTCTCAGCACGCACGGAAGTCGGCTATGGCCTACGGCGCCCGGATCACCGGCATCGTTCTGTTTGACCAGAACACGGATACATCCCGGGACGCGATAAAGGCGTCCTGGAACAGCATTTCCGTTCGGCCCCCGATCCGCCCGAAGCGCATCGCTTTCACCCCGGTCATCCGCTGCGCCGTGCTCCACGGTATCCCCGCCACCAGTGCCGGTGATCGCGGCCCTGGGTGGAACAGCGCGTCCGCGCGCCGCGGCGCGGTTCGCGGCAGCAGGCCGGCGCGGAGCCCGTGGTGCCCTCAGGGGCGCCGGGATGCGGGACCTTGCCGTGCCGGTCCCCGGCAGGCCGGCGGCGGCGCACCGCCCTCATCCTGAGCACCCACCCTTCCGGACACCGCACCGCCCCCTGCCCCGGTTCTTCCTGATCGAGGAACCGATCCCGAGAAGAACGCCGAGGAAGCCATGGCCGTCACCATCGACACGAGCCTGTCGACCAATCCCAACAACAGCGCGGTGACGCTGCTCAATCTCGGGACGTCGAGCGGCAGCGGCCTGGTGACGTCGAACACGCTACGCTTCGGATCCAGCAACACGATCGCCTTCGCCAACGGCTCCGGCGTGTACCACGGGAGCACGAGCGGCGTTGCGGCGACCCCCTATGGCGAGGCCGGCAACTACCTGGCCTCGGAGCCGGGCGCGAGCAACGGTATCACCTTCAACTTCGCCTCGGCCCAGAAGTATTTCGGGCTCAACTGGGGGTCCATCGACGCCGGCAACGTGATCCGGTTCTACAACGGCAACACGCTGGTCTACACGATCACCGGGGCCGATGTCGCGGCCGCCCCGAACGGCTCGCAGGGCGCGGACGGCTCCTTCTACGTCAACCTCAACTTCATCGACATCAGCTACACGCGCGCGGTCCTGACCACGGCCACCCCGGCCTTCGAGTTCACCGACGTCGCCTACGCCGCGACCACGATTCCCACCACCGCGGGCCAAACGGGCAATCCGGCCAGCGTGACCGCGACGGACGCCGGGACGAACCGGATCGTTGGCTTCGACAGTGCCCCGGCCAGCCTGGCGGGAACCGTGTTCCTGGATGCGAATGCCGACGGCACCCCGGCCAGCACGGATGCCGGCGTGGCCAACGTGACCGTCCGCCTGCTGAATTCCAGCGGCACGGTGGTCAGCACCGACGTCACGGATGCCACCGGCCAGTACCGGTTCAACAACGTCGCGGCGGGGAATTATTCCGTCGTGGTCACGCCGCCCTCGGGCGACAGCTTCTCGCCCACGGCGACCGGCACCACCGGCAGCAAGGTCAACAGCGCCGGCTCTGCCGCCATCTCGGTCGTGGCCGGGAGCAGCAACACCGTCAACGCTGGCGTCTACGTGCCCGTCACCCTTTCCGGCAGTGTGTTCACCGACACCAATGGCGACGGCGTCCGGGGCACGGGCGACGCGGTGGTCGCGGGGGCGACCGTGCAGTTGCTGAACGGCGCCGGCACGGTCGTGGCCACCACCACGACGGGCAGCAGCGGCGCCTACAGCTTCACCGGCATTGCCCCCGGCACCTACCAGGTGCAGTTCGCCGCCCCTGCCGGCACGGTGTTCACCGCCGCCGACCAGGGGGGCAACGACGCGGTCGACAGCGACGCCAACCCGGCCACCGGGCGGGCGGCCGCGGTGACCCTCACCTCCGGCCAGAGCGCCGCCAACATCTCGGCCGGCGTCTACATCCCCGCCAGCATCAGCGGCGTGGTGTTCACCGACACCAACGGCGACGGCGTGCGCGGCACGGGCGAGCCGGGCACGGCCGGCCTGTCGGTGCAGCTGCTGAACAGCGCCGGCACGGCCGTAGCCAGCACCACCACCGGCACGGGCGGGGCCTACAGCTTCACCGGCGTGGCGCCCGGGACTTATCAGGTGCAGTTCGCCGCCCCTGCCGGCAATGCCTTCACCACCCAGAACCAGGGCAGCAACGCGGCGGTCGACAGCGACGCCAATCCGGCCACCGGCCGCACCGCGGCCGTGACGCTCAGCTCCGGCAGTGCCGTCACCAACCTGTCCGCCGGCACCTATGCCCCCGTCAGCCTCAGCGGCGTGTTCTTCACCGACAGCGACGGCGACGGCATCCAGGGCACCGGCGAGGCCGGGGTGGCCGGGCGGACCGTGCAACTGCTGAACAGCGCCGGCACGGTCGTGGCCAGCACCACCACCGGCACGGGCGGCGCCTATAGCTTCGCCGGCCTGGCCCCCAGCACCTATCAGGTGCAGTTCGTCGCCCCTTCCGGCACGGTGTTCACCGCCGCCGACCAGGGGAGCAACGACGCCGTCGACAGCGACGCCAACCCGGCCACGGGCCGCACGGCGGCCATCACCCTGGCGTCCGGCCAGAGCGCCACCAACCTGTCGGCCGGCACCTATGCCCCGGTCAGCGTCGGCGGCGTGTTCTTCACCGACACCAATGGCGACGGCATCCAGGGCACCGGCGAGGCCGGGGTGGCCGGGCAAGCCGTGCAGCTGCTCAACGCGGCCGGCACGGCCGTGGCCAGCACCACCACCGGCACGGGCGGCGCCTACAGCTTCACCGGCGTGGCGCCCGGGACCTATCAGGTGCAGTTCGCCGCTCCTGCCGGCAACGTCTTCACCGCGCAGGACCAGGGGAACAACGACGCCATCGACAGCGATGTCGGCGCCAATGGCCGCACCGCGGCTCTCACCCTGTCCAGCGGCCAGGCTGCCGCGAATGTTTCCGCCGGCAGCTTCGTTCCTGCGGCCATCAACGGCGTGGCCTTCACCGACAGCAACGGCGACGGCATCCAGGGCACGGGCGAGAACGGCCGGGCCGGCATGGCAGTGCAGCTGCTCAATGCTGCCGGTACGGCCGTGGCCAGCACCACCACCGGCACGGGGGGTGCTTACAGCTTCACCGGCGTGGCGCCGGGCACCTATCAGGTGCAGTTCACGCCCCTGGCCGGCACCAGCTTCACGGCGCAGGACCAGGGCAGCAACGATGCCGTCGACAGCGACGTGAACGCCAGCGGCCGTACCGCGGCGATCACCCTGGCCTCCGGCCAGACCGCGAGCAACGTGTCCGCCGGCAGCTTCACGCCCGTCAGCGTGAGCGGGGTGGC
>NZ_JBLLEB010000046.1:0-31419 GCF_047690175.1 Roseomonas sp. BN140053
AGGTCAGTCCGGATCGCCAGCGCTCGTCCCATCGGCCCGTCCGTTCCAGCCACGCCGAAACCGAATCACCAAACCTAGCGAACTGAAACTCACATCCGAGTCAGTTCATCCGCTCGCCGGTATGATGCCGCCGAAGCCTTCTCCCACGCGGTAAGATCAGCAAGCCGGGGGGAAGTATCCCCCCGGACCCCCTTCTATTTTCGGGAGTTTGGGTGCGCCCGTGGCCGCTGGGGCTCCTTAAACTCCTGAAAGAAGGAGGGGGGCCGGGGGAGTTCACTCCCCCGGCCTTCACCTCCCCCTCAGGTCAGGACATCAGCCCGGCCACATGACGGCGCAACACCGCGAAAGCAGAAGGGCTCCCCGGCATCACCGGGGAGCCCTTCTGCTGATCCGGGCCCCGCCGGAGGGGGACCTGTGCCAGCCGTGAGACGCATGCGCCTCACGGCCGAACCGGGATCAGTTCGCCGTTTCCGGCTCCTTCTCCGCTTCGCCGTCGCCTTCTTCCGGGCTGGGCAGGGCCGGAAGCGGCGCCTCGGCGACATCGAAGGTCAGAACGCCGTCCTTCAGCCCGACCTTCACCGAACCGCCCTTCACCAGCTTGCCGAAGAGCAGTTCCTCGGCCAGCGGCTTCTTGACGTATTCCTGGATCACCCGGGCCAGGGGACGCGCGCCGTAGAGCGGGTCGTAGCCCTTCTCCGCCAGCCATTCCTTGGCGGCCGAGGACAGCTCGATCGTCACGTTGCGGTCCGCCAGCTGGGCTTCCAGCTGCATCACGAACTTCTCCACCACGTGGCCGACGATCTCCGGCGTCAGGCCGGCGAAGGGCACGATGGCGTCGAGGCGGTTGCGGAACTCGGGGGTGAAGAGGCGCTTCACTGCCTCCTCGTCCTCGCCGATCCGCACCTCGCGGCCGAAGCCGATGCCGGCCTTGGCCATGTCCGCGGCGCCCGCATTGGTCGTCATGATCAGGATGACGTTGCGGAAGTCCACGTTCTTGCCGTTGTGGTCGGTCAGCTTCCCGTGGTCCATCACCTGCAGCAGGATGTTGTACAGGTCCTGGTGCGCCTTCTCGATCTCGTCGAGCAGCAGCACGCAGTGCGGGTGCTGGTCCACGGCATCGGTCAGCAACCCGCCCTGGTCGAAGCCCACATAGCCCGGCGGCGCGCCGATCAGGCGGGACACGGAATGGCGTTCCATGTACTCGCTCATGTCGAAGCGGGTCAGCTCGATGCCCAGCGTGTTGGCGAGCTGCTTGGCCACCTCCGTCTTGCCGACGCCCGTGGGGCCGGAAAACAGGTAGTTGCCGATCGGCTTCTCCGCGTCGCGCAGCCCGGCCCGGCTCAGCTTGATCGCCGCGCTCAGCGCCTCGATCGCCTTGTCCTGGCCGAACACCATCGACTTCAGGTCGCGCTCCAGGTTCTTCAGCACTTCCTTGTCGTCGGTGCTGACGGACTTGGGCGGGATGCGGGCGATCTTGGCGACGATGTCCTCGACGTCCTTGAGCGTCACCAGGGTGCGGCGCTCGCCCTCGGGCACCAGCATCCGCGAGGCGCCGACCTCGTCGATCACGTCGATCGCCTTGTCCGGCAGCTTGCGGTCGTTGATGTACTTGGCCGACAGCTCCACCGCCGCGCGGATCGCCTCGGACGAGTACTTCACCTTGTGGTGCTTCTCGTAGTTGGTCTTCAGCCCGGTCAGGATCTTGACCGCATCTTCGACCGACGGCTCGTTGACGTCGATCTTCTGGAAGCGCCGCACCAGGGCGCGGTCCTTCTCGAAGTGCTGCCGGTATTCCTTGTAGGTGGTGGAGCCGACGCAGCGCAGCGTACCCTGGGCCAGGGCGGGCTTGAGCAGGTTGGAGGCGTCCATCGCCCCGCCCGAGGTCGCGCCGGCGCCGATCACCGTGTGGATCTCGTCGATGAACAGGATGGAGCCAGGCTGCTGCTCCAGCTCGTTCACCACGGCCTTCAGCCGCTCCTCGAAGTCGCCGCGGTAGCGGGTGCCCGCCAGCAGCGAGCCCATGTCGAGCGCGTAGATGGTGGACTTCAGCAGCACCTCGGGCACGTCGCCCTCGATGATGCGCTTGGCCAGGCCCTCGGCGATGGCGGTCTTGCCCACGCCGGGATCGCCCACGTAGAGCGGGTTGTTCTTGGTGCGGCGGCACAGGATCTGGATCGTGCGCTCGATCTCGCTGTCGCGCCCGATCAGCGGGTCGATCTTGCCGGCCGCCGCCTTCTTGTTGAGGTTGACGCAGTAGTTGCTCAGCGCGTCCTGGCCGCGCTTGGCATTGCTGCCCTCGCCGCGCCGCTCCTCGCCGCCGCCGTTGTTGCCGCGGTCGCCGTCGTTGTTCTCGTCCTTGCCCTGCACGGGGCGGTTCTGCGACCGGCCCGGGGCCTTGGCGATGCCATGGGAGATGAAGTTGACCGCGTCCAGCCGGGTCATGTCCTGCAGCTGCAGGAAGTACACGGCATGGCTCTCGCGCTCGGAGAACAGGGCGACGAGGACGTTGGCCCCCGTGACCTCGTCCCGGCCGGAGGACTGGACGTGGATGGCGGCGCGCTGCACCACGCGCTGGAAGCCGGCGGTCGGCTTGGGATCGCCGCCGCGGTCGCTCACCAGCCCGGCGAGGTCCTTGTCCAGGAACTCGCCCAGGTCGCGCTTGAGCTTCTCGATCTCCACGCCGCAGGCCCGCAGCACCGTGGTGGCGTCGGTGTCGTCGCAGAGGGAAAGGAGCAGGTGTTCCAGGGTCGCGTATTCGTGGCGGCGGTCATTGGCGAGCGCGAGCGCACGATGGAGCGTCTGTTCGAGGTTACGGGACAGCATACTGGGTGACGCTCCCCTAAGGATCCGTCCCGACGCCGGTTCGGCGGGGGCCCGGAAGGATGCTTCGGATTATGTGGTGTTTCCCCCGCGCCGGGCGAATAGGAATGACAGCACCGTTACAGGCCGTCACTCCTTCTCGATCGTGCACTGGAGAGGGTGCTGGTTCTGCCGCGCCAAGTCCATCACCTGCGTGACCTTGGTTTCGGCGACCTCGTAGGTGAAGACCCCGCAAACCCCCACGCCCCGGCGATGGACGTGCAGCATGATGCGGGTGGCCTCTTCCCGGTTCTTCTGGAAGAAGCGCTCCAGGACGTGCACGACGAATTCCATCGGCGTGTAGTCGTCGTTGAGCATCAGCACCTTGTACATGGCGGGCTTCTTGGTGCGCGGCCGCGCCTTGACCACGACGCCGCTGGCCGGGCCGCCATCGCCCCCGCCATTGCCGGGGGCGTTGCCGCCCCCGCCGCCACCGGGATGGCTGCCGGCGGGCCGGAACCCGTCGCCGGGCTGGCCCGCCCCGTCCGGGGCCGCTCCTGCGCTACGCTTCTCGTTCTGATCGCTCATCGGCCGTTCGCCCAAACGCGCCGTGCCGCCACGACGGTTTCCGGCGATCCCCTGCATTCTGATGGAAGGATATCGGAGCGCGCAGGGCAAGGTGAAGGCCCGTTGTCATCCGCTGCGGCATCCCGTTCCGGTGCGGGCGCCATCGAGGAACGAAGTGGCCCACCAACCCCCCGAATGCAAGGAGCCCGGGACGCAGGACGTCCCGGGCTCCCCGAAGCTCTCACCGGCAGCGCGGCCCGGGCCGCGAGGCCCTGGCCGTTCTGCCCGATGGGTGCGTCCGTTCAGGCGGCGAGGGGCTTGCCCACGCGCTCCATGGCCAGCGTCATCCGCTGCGCGATCGGCGCCGTGGTCTGCTCGGCCAGGCGGAAGCCGGCTTCCTGCAGCTTCACCGTCTCACCCATGAACTTCTCCATCGCCTGACGGGCAAAGGAGGTCTGCAGGTCGGCGAAGTCCTTGACGCTCTTGACGCTGCTCAGGGCGCGGGCGTTCTCGATCGCCTGCTCCGTGAGGGACTGCATCAGGGCCGCGGCCTGGCGGCTCAGGTCCTGCGCGCCGGTCATGTAGGTCTGGGTCGCGCGGGTCACGGCTTCCAGGTTGCCGCGGTTGAACTCGGCGGCTTCGCCCGCCGCCTTCATCAGGCCCTCGCCGGCCTTGGCCGCCTGGCTCATGCCGCCTTCCACGAAGGAACGGGCCTGCTCGGTGCCGGTCTGGGCGGCCGAACGGGCCTGCTCGGCGCCGGCGGCCAGGGTGTTGCCGACCTGCTGGCCGACCTGCGTCATGTTCTCGGTCGCGAGGCGGGCGACCTTGGGTTCGTTAGCCATGCTCAACTCCCAGGAACCTCTCGGCTCCTCTTTTATGCTGCGGTGCAACATGACCCATATGCCTTCAAGACGTTCCGGATGCAAAGGGTTTTTTGCGCTGCAGCAAAAATGACGGCCAGTTTACCAATCCCTCGGAAGATTGATCGTTAGGCTGCGAAGCGCGGCATTGGCGTGGACAGGACCTGCTCACGCCACGTATCGTGACGTGTCGGTTCCGCTGGGGGGTGGAACGGGCACGGGATTTCGTACCCGAGGGGGAACTGGACGCATGACACAGGGCTGGGTGGCCGCGCGCCGCTGGCGGATCGCGACCTGCGCGCTGGCGCTGGCGCTGTTGGGCCTGGGGATCCGCCCCGCCGCGGCCCAGATCGGCTCCGACCGGTATTCCTCCATCGTGATCGATGCCCGCAGCGGCAACCAGCTGTCCGGCGCCAGCCCCGACGAGCTGCGCCACCCGGCCTCGCTGACCAAGATGATGACGCTCTATATGCTGTTCGACGCCCTGCGCGACGGCCAGCTGACCCTGAACAGCCGCCTGACCATGAGCTACGAGGCCGCCTCGCGCATGCCCTCCAAGCTCGGCATCCCGCCCGGCACCTCCATCAGCGTGGACCAGGCGATCCTGTCGCTGGTGACGCTGTCGGCCAACGACGTGGCCGTGATGATCGGCGAGACGCTGGGCGGCACGGAAGAACGCTTCGCGCAGATGATGACCCTGCGCGCCCGCCAGCTGGGGATGTCCAGCAGCACCTTCCGCAACGCCTCCGGCCTGCCGGACCCCGAGCAGGTGACCACGGCGCGCGACATGGCGACCCTGGGGCGGCGCCTCTTTATCGACTACCAGGACCGCTACCACTACTTCGCCACCCAGCAGTTCCAGTACGGCGCCCGGCGCATCCGCTCGCACAACCACATGCTGGAAACCGTGGAAGGCGTGGACGGCATCAAGACCGGCTTCATCAACGCTTCCGGCTTCAACATCGTCACCTCCGCCCAGCGGCAAGGGCAGCGCGTGGTGGCCGCCGTGTTCGGCGGCGCCTCCTGGGTGGAGCGCGACCGGCACGCGGCGATGCTGCTGGACGACGGCTTCGCCCGCCTGGGCGTCACGCCCAGCGAGCCCAGCGTGCCGCTGATGGCCCGCGCCGCCCCGCTGCTGAGCCGCGGCGCCATGGCCGCGTCCCTGGGCGAGAACCGCCGCTGGGCCCGTGCCGAAGCGCGCGCCGAAGCCCGCCTGGAGCGCAACCCGCCCGCCCCTCTGCCGCAGGCCCGTCTGAACGGCAACCGCGCCTCCACCCGCCTGCTGAGCGGCGGCATCCGCCTGCTGCCCCGCGCCGAGGCCGCCCCGGCACCCCGCCTGGTGCGTGCCGCCCCGGTGCTGCGCGGCCGGCGCGTGATGGAACAGGGCGATGGCGGCAGCACCGTACGCCTGCCGGCCCGGGCCGCCGCTGCCGCCCCCCGGGCCGCCGCCGCGCCCGCTCGCCGCGGCAAGCCCGAGGTGGCGGCCGCCCCGGTGCGCCGCCCGGCCGCCGTGGTGCGCCTGGCCAACCGCAACCGCTGAGCGGCGGGCCGGTCCTCCGGCCTGGGTTGCTCTTGGATGTTCTGACCGTGGCCAGGGGCGCTGCCCCTGGACCCCGCCGGGGAGTTACGAACTCCCCGGACCCCGCGTTGAGTGCCTCCGGCGGGGGCGGGTTGGCACACGTTGTCCACCATGACCGCCGTCAGCCATCCCGCCCCCGCCGGAGGCACTCATGAGGTCGAGGAGCCTAAGCTCCTCGCGGGGGTCCCAAGGGGGCAGCGCCCCCTTGGCCAACGCCAGAACATCCAGGCGCAACCCCGGCCGGTGGACGGACCGGCTCAGGTCATGGCGCCCCGGGCTGCCACGGGCCACAGGGCTTCCACCCGGCCGCCGCGCACCGCCACGTACCAGTCGAAGCGGTCCACCGTGGGGTCGCAGTGCCCGGGCACCAGGCGCAGCTTCTCGCCCAGCGCGGGCAGGGCGGCATCCTCCGCCAGCAGCAGCCCATGCTCGTCCGAGGCGCCGGCGTAGCGCAGGCCGGGCCGGTTCCACACCAAGGGCAGGCCGCTGTCGGTGGGCACTGCCTTGTGCCCGGCATCCAGCACCGCCCGCCCGCTGCCCCGCGGCGCGCTCATCACCTGGGACAGCACGAAGAGGGACTGCCGGAACGGCGGCGGCGACTCGTTGCGGGCGTAGTCGGCGTCCATGAACACGTAGGACCCGGCCTGGATCTCCGTCCACAACCCCGTGGCGACCTCCAGCGGAAAGGTGCCGGTGCCGGCCCCGCCCACGATCGGGCAGTCCAGCCCGCGCTGCCGCAGCTGCTCCAGCGTGCGGCGCGTGTCCTCCGTCGCGGCGGCCAGGGTGGCGGCGCGCTCTTCCGGCCGGCGCTGGTGCTGGGCGGAGCCGTGATAGGCCTGCAATCCCCCGAACCGCAGGTGGCGCGATGCCGCGATCCGCGCCGCCAGCTCCACCGCCGGCGGGCCGGGCGGCATGCCGCAGCGGCCGGCGCCGACGTCCACCTCCACCAGCACGCTCAGCCAGGTGCCGGCCCCTTCGGCCGCGGCTTCCAGCGCCGGCAAGGCGGAGGGGTCGTCGGCGCACACGGCGACTCGCGCGATGCGACACAGGGCGGCCAGCCGCGCCAGCTTGCGGGGCGCGACGACTTCGTTGCTGACCAAGATGTCGTCCACCCCGCCCCAGGCCAGGATTTCCGCCTCCGCCACCTTCTGCACGCATTGCCCGATCGCACCGTGCGCCGCCTGCAGGCGCGCGATCACCGGCGATTTGTGCGTCTTGGCATGGGCCCGCAGCCGCGCACCGGTGGGCGCCAGGGCCGCCTGCATGGCGGCCAGGTTGTGCTCCAGCGCGTCGAGGTCGATCAGCAGGGCAGGGGTGTCCACCTCGTCCTCGGGCATGCCGGGCTCGGCGGGTGGGGGCTGGGCCATGCGCGGCGAAACTCCGGTAGCGGTGCGCGCGGCAGGCTAGGGCAGATCGCGCCGGGACGGCATGGGCCAGGAGCCGAAATCCACCCGCCCGAGCGCATGCCGGAGGTGGCACGAAACGCCCGAAGTGGCAGGGACCGCCGGAAGTGACAGAAAGCGGCGAAATAGCCATGCGAAGCGCCGGGCTTGACCGCCAACTGCCTGATGTATTAGGATTATTTTCTGAAAGGGGCCCTGCGGAGCAGCCCGGCGGTAAGGAAGTAAGGTCGTAAGGAAGTAAGGCGCAACGTCGCGGCCTGGTTCACGCCCGGCCACCGTCGCCCGCCCGCTTCCCGCCTACTGCGCCTCCCAGCGCCGTAGCGTCGCCATCCGGCGCGGCACCGCGAAGCCCCGTACCCGCAGCGGCCCTTGGCGGCCCAGCACGCGCAAAGGCACCAGCCGATAGGCTCGCCCCTCGTAGGTGCGCAGCCGTGCCATCGCCGAGGGCGTCGGCCGGACCACCAGCCCCGCCACCTGCCCGCCAGGGCAGGGCCGCAAGGTCGGCCAGGGCGTGCCGCGAAAGAACACCCGCGCATGGCCCGGCAGCACCGCCGGCCGGGCCGAGCGGATCAGCCGGGGATCACCGGATTGCCGCCGCAGCACGGCCGGGTCTAGCAGCGTCCCGTACAGGAACAGCAGCGCTGTCAGTGCCCGGCATTGGCACCAGAGAAATCCGGCGCCGCGAGGCCGGAAGCCTGCAGCTGCGTGGCGATATCCGCCTTCAGCCGCTCCAGCCCCGCCTCGTCGCGCGCCTCGGCCCGGGCCACCAGCACCGCCTGGGTGTTGGAGGCGCGCAGCAGCCACCAGCCGTCATCGGTCAGCACCCGCACCCCGTCCACGTCCTGCACCTTGGCGCCCGCGGCGGCGAGGCGTTCCTTCACCTCGCCCACCACGGCGAACTTGCGCTCCTCCGGGCAGTCGAAGCGCAGCTCGGGGGTGTTGAGGACGTGGGGCAGGGCTTCGCGCACGGCGGAAAGCTTGCCCTCCATCCGCGCGGTAATGCCCAGCAGCCGCACGGCGGAATAAGGAGCGTCGTCGAAGCCGTACCACTTGTCGGCGAAGAAGATGTGGCCGGACATCTCGCCCGCCAGCGGCGCGCCCGTCTCGGCCATCTTGGACTTGATCAGGGAGTGGCCGGTCTTCCACATCAGCGCCTTGCCGCCGGCCTTCTCGATCTCGTCGAACAGCACCTGCGACGCCTTGACGTCGGCGATGATCGTCTCGCCGGGGCGGGACTTCAGCACGTCGCGGGCCAGGACCACCATCAGCTGGTCGCCGAAGAACACCTCGCCCTTGTCGTCCACCATGCCGATGCGGTCGGCGTCGCCGTCGAAGGCGATGCCGAGATCGGCGCCCTGCCGGTGCACCTCGGCGATCAGCTGCTCCAGGTTCTTGGGCACGGTGGGGTCGGGGTGGTGGTTGGGGAAGCGGCCGTCGATCTCGGCGTTGATCACCGTGTGCTTGCCGGGCAGGCGTGCCACGAGGCGCTCGGTGATCGCGCCGCCGGACCCGTTGCCGGGGTCCCAGACCACCGTGAGCTGGCGGTCGCCGCCGTCGTAGTCCTGCAGCAGCCGGGCGATGTAGTCCTCGCTGACATCCACCGTTTCGGCCGAGCCCTGGGCTTCCTCCACCACGTCGCCGCTGGCGGCGAGGCGGCCGATCTCCTGGATCTGCGGCCCGAAGAAGGGCTTCTTGTTCAGCATCATCTTGAAGCCGTTGTAGTCCGGCGGGTTGTGGCTGCCGGTCACCATCACCGCGCCGTCCGCCCCCAGCGCGTAGGAAGCGTAGTACAGCATCGGCGTCGGGCCGCAGCCGATCCGCGACACCGCCAGCCCGCAGGCCACCAGCCCGGCCACCAGCCGCTCCTCCAACTCGGGGGAAGACAGGCGGCCGTCATAGCCCACCGCGACCTTGGCGCCGCCGCCGCGCTTCACGATCGTGCCGAAGCAGCGGCCGATGGCGAAGGCGTCCTCGCCCGAGAGCGTCTTCCCGACGATGCCCCGGATATCGTACTCGCGCAGGCTGGTCGGGTCGAACTGGTGCCGGAACATGGGGGCGTTTCCTCAGGGTCGTCCGATGGATTGGTAGCGGAAGCCGGCCTCGCGCATGGCGGCCGGGTCCCAGGCATTGCGCAGGTCCAGCACCACGTCGCCGCGCATGGCCTGGCGCAGGCGTTGCGGCGACAGGGCGCGGAACTCGTTCCACTCGGTCAGCAGCACCAGCGCGTCCGCGCCGGCGGCCGCGTCCAGCGCGCTCTCGGCGTAGTGCACGCCCTCCGGCAGCCATTGCCGGGCATGGCCGGGGCCCTGCGGGTCATAGGCACGGATCTGCGCACCCGCCGCCACCAGCCGCGGCAGCACGGCGAGCGACGGCGCCTCGCGCATGTCGTCCGTCTCTGGCTTGAAGGTCAGGCCCAGCACCGCGACGGTGCGGCCTGTGGCGTCGCCGCCCAGCGCCGCCACCACGCGGTCGGCCATGGCCTCCTTGCGGGCGTCGTTGAAGGCAACCGTGGCATCCACCAGCGACATCGGCGCGCCGAAATCCTGCGCCGTGCGCGCCAGGGCCAGCGTGTCCTTGGGAAAGCAGGAACCGCCGAAGCCCGGGCCGGGATGGAGGAACTTGCGGCCGATGCGCCCGTCCAGCCCCATGCCCTTGGCCACGTCGTGCACGTCGGCGCCGACCTTCTCGCACAGGTCGGCCACCTGGTTGATGAAGGAGATCTTCACCGCCAGAAAGGCGTTGGCCGCGTATTTCGTCAGCTCCGCCGTTTCCAGCCCGGTGGCCAGGATCGGCGTCTCGATCAGGTTCAGCGGCCGGTACAGGCGGCGCAGCACCGCCTCGGCGCGCTCGCTTTCCACCCCGATCACCACCCGGTCGGGGCGCATGAAGTCGGTGATGGCGGAACCCTCGCGCAGGAATTCCGGGTTGCTCGCCACCTCGATGGCGAGGTCCGGCCGCACCCGGCGCACGATGGCCGTCACCTCGCGCCCCGTGCCGACCGGCACGGTGGACTTGGTCACCAGCACCAGCGGGCCGCTGGCCGCGCGCGCCACCTGCTCGGCCGCGGCATAGACGTAGGACAGGTCGGCATGGCCGTCGCCGCGCCGGGTCGGCGTGCCCACGGCCAGGAACACCGCGTCGGCGCCGCGCACCGCCTCCGCCAGGTCGGTGGTGAAGCGCAGCCGCCCGTCGCGGACATTCTCCTCCACCAGCCGGTCCAGCCCCGGCTCGTAGATGGGGATGCGCCCGTTGCGCAGCGCCTCGACCTTGGCCGGCTCCTGGTCCACGACGCAAACATCGGTCCCGAACTCGGCGAAGCAGGCTCCGGACACGAGGCCGACATAGCCGGCCCCGATCATGGCGATGCGCAAGGAGGCCGTCCCCTCAGCGATAGCGCGGCAGGAATTCGCGCACGGAATCGGCGAGGTCGGGCCGCTTCAGCGCGAAGGCGATCTGCGCTTCCAGATAGCCGGCCTTGTCGCCGCAGTCGAAGCGGCGGCCCTCGTAGCGCAGGCCGTGGAAGGGCTGCGTCGGGATCAGCTTGGCCATGGCGTCGGTCAGCTGCACCTCGCCGCCGGCCCCCTTCTCCATCTTGGACAGGAAGCCGATCACCTCGGGCATCACGACGTAGCGGCCGATGATGGTGAGGTTGGAGGGCGCCTTGTCCGCCGGCGGCTTTTCCACCAGCCCTTTGACCGAGACCAGCCGGCCCTTGTCCTCGGCGATGTCGAGCACGCCGTAGCGGTTCACCCGCTCCATCGGCACTTCCTCGACCGCCACGACATTGCCGCCGGTCTCGTAATAGGCGTCGGCCAGCTGCTTGGTGCAGGGCGTGTCGCACATCATCAGGTCGTCGGGCAGCAGGATGGCGAAGGGGTCGTCGCCCACGAAGGAGCGGGCGCACCAGATGGCGTGGCCCAGCCCCATCGGCACCTGCTGCCGCACGGTGGCGATGGAGCCCGGCGGCAGGGCGGAAGCGCGCAGCGCCGCCAGCAGGTCGTCCTTGTTGCGGTCCTGCAGCGTGCGCTCCAGCTCGTAGGCGACGTCGAAATGCTCGACGATGGCGGTCTTGCCGCGGCCGGTGACGAAGCAGAACTGCTCGATGCCGGCAGCCCGCGCCTCGTCCACGGCGTACTGGATCAGCGGCTTGTCGACCACCGGCAGCATTTCCTTGGCCAGCGCCTTGGTGGCGGGCAGGAAGCGGGTGCCGAGGCCGGCGACCGGCAGCACGGCCTTGCGGAGCGGCTTGGACACTGGGGAGGACCTTTCCCTTGAACGGCCAGCAGGATTGCCATGCCGAGCCCGCGCTGTCAGCCCGGATGCGCTATGCTACCCGCGGTTGTGGTTACGATCCATGTAGCAGCACGTCGCGGGCCTGGTTGAGCCGCGCCGCCAGCCAGTCGGAGCCGCCGGTATCGGGATGGGCGGCGCGCATCAGCCGGGTATAGGCGGCGCGCACCGCCTCCGCATCGGCATCCCCGGGCAGGCCCAGCACCGCCAGCGCCTCGGCCCGCGTCATCGTGCCGGGGCCGCCGCCATCCCCGCCGGCGGCCGAGGCATCGCCCCAGCCGGGATGGGCGCGGTCCAGCCAGGCATCCAGCAGCGGCAGGCTCTCGGGGTCGGCGGTGGCGCAGTCGTGCCGCAACGCCAGCAGCTCGGGCAGGCTCAGGGTGCTGAGGTCGCGCCCGGCCTGTTCGCCCCGCCGCACCGTGCCCGACAGGGTGCCGGCGGCGGGGTCCAGCCGCATGCTCAGCGTGGCGGTTTCCACCGCATCCCCGGCCGCCGGGGGTGCTGCCGCGAACCGTGCCGCGAGGCGCCGGCCGCGCCACCAGCGCCAGGCCAGGGGCGACAAGGGCAGCGCGAGCCACAGCACCTGCCCGGTCCGGCCGCCGAGCAACAGCAGCACGGCCACCGCCACCACCAGCAGCCCCACGAACCAACCCAGCCCCGTCCGCACCTGGGACACGGAAGCGCCGGCAAAGGCGCGCAGCCCGAGTGCCAGGACCAGCAGCACGAGGGCGCCGAGGGCGAACCAGGCCATCGCGCGCCGCCTCAGCCGCCCCGCGGGGCGGCGAGCTGCCCGGCGATCGCGGAGGCCGCCGGGCCCGGCAGCCGCGCCAGGGCGGCCCCGCCGCCGGCAGCGAACACCGCGGCCGCGCGCAGCAATTCGGCCAGGGCGCGCGGGCTGCGCGAGTCGAAGGGCGCCCAGGCGCCGCCGGACAGGCGGGCGATCTGGCGCAGCACCTCCGTGGCCAGCCGGTCGGCGCCGTCCTGGAACACGAACACCGGCACGCCGCGCGCGCCCAGCTGACCGGCGGCGTGGCACAGCGCGTCGGGCGCTTCCTCCACCGCGTCGCCCACGAAAACCACGGCGCCGAGCCGCGCCCGCGCCGCTTCCCGCAGCGCGTGGTCGAGGACGCGGCCGATCTGCGTTCGCCCGCCCAGGCAGGACACGCCCGACATGCGCCGCGCCAGCTCCGCCCCGTCCTCCAGGAAGGGGGTGGCGGTGAACTCGCCGAAGCCGCGGTAATAGCTCAGCGACACCGCCAAACCGCCGAGGTCGCGCACCGCCAGGAACATCTCCCCCTGCACGGCGCAGGCGCGGTCCCAGGCCGGCTGCCGGCTGGCGGTGGCGTCCACCGCGAAGAGCAGCCGCGCCCGGGTCGCCGCCGTGCGCAGCGCCGGCACCGCACGGGCGCGGTCCAGGAAAGCGGCCACCGCGCCGGTGGGGGTGGCGGGAACGAGGGGCTTTGCCATGCCCCTGGCAGATGGTGGCCCACCCCGTCCGCCGCCAGCGGCCAGCCCTGTGCCGGCGGGGTGCAACAACAACCGGAACGGGAAGACGCGCCGCAGCGCCCGGGACCCCGGACCCACCCACTTCACGGAAGGGTGAAGCATGGAGGCCCGGGAGCGCGGGGCTGCACCGCCGGGAGCGGAACGTTCTACACTGCCGGACAACGCCAGTTTCCGGGACCCGACGACACCATGCGCCGAATCGCCCCCGCCCTCGCTGTTCCCGCCTTTGCCGTTCTGGCCCTGCTCGGGGCCGGGCTGCACGCCGCCGCGCAGGGTCAGGCCGAGCAGCAGCTCGACGCCGCCCTGGCCCGGCTGCGCGCCGCCCTGCCCGCCGGCACCACCCTGGAAATCCGCGAGCGCAGCGTGGAGCCGGTCACCGGCACCGCCACCCTGCGCGGCGTGTCGATGACGGGGGGCAACAACCTGCTGACGGTGCGGGAGGTGGTGCTGCGCGGCGTGGCCGCGGACCGCCTCGCCGCCGGGGAAGCGCGGGATCTGCGGCTGGGCGAGCGCACCGGCAACAACAGCCTGACCGCCGAGCGGCTGGACCTGTCCGGGCTGGTGCTGCCGGCGCCGGGCACGCCCTTCGACTGGACCACCATCAGCCTCGATGCCGGGACGCTGGAGGGCATGGCGATGGCGCATCCTTCCGATGGCGGCCGTGCGGCGCTGCGCCGCCTGGCGGTGCGCGACTGGGGCCACGGCCGCACCGGCAGTGCCGAGGGCGAAGGGCTGGTGCTGCACGTTTCCACCCCCGAGCACGGGATGGCGGACGTGTCCCTCGGCCGCGTCGCCCTGGCGGGGGTGGACGTGGCCGCGACGGCGGTGGCGATCCGCGACGGGGTGATGCCCACCATGCGCCCGGGCATGCCCGAGCAGTCGATCGAGGCGCGGGAGTTGAGCGTCGGCCTGGGCGGCGATCCCCTGGTGGCGATCGGCACGCTGCGGCTGGCCGGGGGCGTCGATCCGGTGCGCCCCGGTGCCGAGAGCGGCCGGCTGACGCTGGAAGGCGTCACGGTGGACCCGCCCGCCGGGGCGGACGGGCAGCGGCCGGAGCTGCTGGGCTACAAGCGCATTCGCGGCGGGGTGAGCATGGCCGCCCGCGGCGAGGAGAACGGCCGCCGCATCACGGTGGAGCCGCTGCAGATCGACGTGGCCGATGCCGGCCGCCTGACCCTGGCCGCGCAGTTCCAGAACCTGCCGCCGCGCGACGCCGGTACGCCGCTGGATCCGATGGCGCGGATGGCGGCGATGCAGCAGGCGCAGCTGGTGAGCATGAGCCTGCGCTACGAGGATGCCGGGCTGGCGCCGCGGGTGCTGGCCAGCCAGGCCGGGAGCGCCGGGATGCCGGAACCGCAGTTCCGCCAGGCAATGGCCGATCTGGCGCTGAACACGCCGCTGCCGGGCCAGCCCGCGCCTGCGGCACCCCTGAGCAAGAATGGCGGCCCCGCTGCCGCCCCCGCCGGCGCGACCGCGGCGGAGCGGGCGGTGCGGCAGGCCCTGGCCAGCTTCGTGCAGCGCCCGGGGGTGCTGGAGATCACCCTGCGGCCGAGCCGTCCGCTGCAGCTCGACCAACTCGCGGTCGTCATGATGACCGACCCCGGCGGCCCGGTGCAGGCGCTGGGCCTGACCGCGACGGCACGCTGACCGGCCGCTCGCCGGGCGGCCCCGCGCGGAGATTGCGCGCCGCGTCGGCGACGCGGCGGCGGTGCTGCGGCTGACGCCCCAACTGGACCGCAAGCCGCGGCAGTTCTCGGCCGGGCAGCAGCAGTGCGTGGCGACCGGCCGCGCCATCGTGCGCGCGCCGCGGGTCTTCCTGTTCGACGAGCCGCTGAGCAACCTCGAGGCCCCGCTGCGCGTGGACATGCGCAACGAGATCGCCCGGCTCAAGGCGCGGCCGGGCACCATCATGCTGCGGCTCTCGGCGCCGCCCATCCCCGAGGCCGGTCGCCAGTTGCACCGCCGGGCCGCCCCGGCCGCCGGCGTCCCGGTTTGATCCTCCGCCGTTTGTCGGGCTACCACGGGCCGGGGGAAGCGGTCCGGACGCGATCCGCGTTTTCCGCGTTGCCGTCGGGGTCTCGCGGCCGGGGCGGGTCCCCGTTTGCAGGATAGGAAGAACGCATGTCGGCGCGGCTCTGGTCCCTGGGGGTTTTCCTGGTCGCGCTGGGGATCGCCGCCCATGTGGTGGGATGGGAGACGCTGCTCTGGATACCCAGGGCCGCCCTGGACTCGCTGCTCTGGGTACCCGCCGCGATCACCGAGGCGATCCGCTCCGCCCCCGCCACCACCGGCGTGATCGCCCTCGGGGTGGTGCTGATGCTGCTGGCGCGCGTGCTGGGCCGGCGCCGCGGCGGCGGACAGAACTAGGGCGACCGCTTGCTGCGGCGGACGGGCCGGCACGGCGGGCCTTCCTGGCCCGGCACGTCCTGTTCTCGCCGGGCGCTCCGCCATTGGCATCGTTCGCCCTGTCACCTCGCGCGAAAATCCTCGTGACTTTTCCACCACACGTTTTTGAGCAGCCGTTCATGAGTGGAGAGGCGCGAAGAATCGTTGCGTAAAGGCGCTGGATGGGCCAATGCGGGGAGACATGTCTCCCCAAGCGATACGACGCTCCGCAACATGACCCCGGAACAATGCGCTGAGGCGCGCAAGCTGCTCGGTTGGAACCGCCAACGGCTCGGTGCCCGATCCGGAACCTGCCATTGCACCATCTATACCTTCGAGGAGCGGCGGGGCCGCCGCCGCGGGGAAACGGTGGCCGCGATCCAGGCCGCCCTGGAAGCGGCCGGCATCGAGTTCGGCGGGGCCGGCACGACCGACGTGAACCTGCGGCTCCCGCTTCCCTGATCCCGCCGCCCGGCGCCGGGTGCCCCCGGTTGTCCCGGCACCACCGCCCAACCGGCCAGCGGCGCCCCTGGCCGGCCCTGTGTTTGCGGAACGTTCCGGCCTATGGGCCGGGCGGCAACCCGCTGCCGGGTTTCGGCCTTTCGCGGGCCGGAACCCCAACTCCGGAAAGATCCCATGCAAGGCGTGCTGAACCAGGCCGAATTCGACAACCCCCGGCGGCTGCGGCGCTGGATGCTGCGGGCCAGCGGCTGGCGCAACGCCACCGCCCAGCACGAGGGCGGCATGTGGGACCCCAAGGAGGTCAAGCTGCGCCGCGGCCAGGTGATGTTCCGCATCGGCCATTCCCAGAGCTGGCGCGGGCCGGTGCCGATGGCGATCAACCTGTCCAGCCCCTGGTGGTTCGAGGGTGAGACCTTTGCCGATATCGGCGTGACCTCGAACAACACCGGGCTCGGGCAGCAGGCGGTGGCGCGGCTCAAGCTCTCGGTATCGGAACGCTACGGCGTGTTCGACACCATCATCTGCGTGCGGCTGCGCGAATCGCTCGGCGCCCTGCGCGGGGAGGGCAACCCGGTCTTCGACCCGCCCGACCCCGACAGCACCACGCCGCCCCCGGTCTGGGCCTATCCCGGCAGCAACGTGAAGCAGTGCTTCATTCCCGGCCTGCGCGACTTCCACGAACGCCCCACCGACCTGCCCGATGCGGCCTTCGAGCTGCTCGGCACCCGTTCCGTGCACGCCTGGCAGGCGATCGACGACAAGGGCTTCCTCAGCATCCGCTGACCGCCGCGGCACGCGCTCGCGCGATCTCCTTTGCCGGAGCCGCCCCGGCCGCCGGCAGCGGGCCGGGCTGCGCCCGCGGGTGGAAACCTGCAGGGGGTTCCAGCGCTGCTGCCTGTCGGTCGTGTCCCGGCGAAAGCGCGCGGCCGGACAGGAATTGCGGCGGCCCTGGCCGGCATCGCGCAGGGCGTCGCGCTGGCCAGCCGGGTCGGGGCCGGGATGCGGGCCGCCGGCGAGCGGTGGGGCCGCAGCCTCGGCGCCGGTTCCGTCCTGCTACTCGCCTGGGCCGTCGCGCTCGCCCTGCTCCGAAAACCCTGGCACCGCGCCTATTCGGCCTGGATGCCTCTTTCCCGGACGATGCGGGTCCAGCGCTCCGCCTCCTCCAGGATGGCGCGGCGGTATTCCTCCGGCGTGCTGCCCACGGCGGCGCCGCCGCTCTCCTCCAGCCGCTGCCGCAGCTCCGGGCTCGCCAGCGCCGCAGCCATCGCCGCCTGCATGCGCGCCAGGGTCGGCGCCGGGGTGCCGCGCGGCGCCGCGATCCCGAAGGAGGACTGCACGACGAAGTCGAGGCCCGTCTCGCGGGCGCTGGGCACGGCCGGCAGCACGGCCAGCCGCGGCCCCTCCGTGCCCACGGCCAGGGCGCGCAGCGCGCCGCTGCGCAGCTGCCCCAGCACGGTCGGCACCCCCGACACCAGCAGCTGCAGCCGCCCGCCCACCAGATCCGTCACCGCCTGCGCCATGCCGCGATAGCTGACGTGGTTCAGCCGCAGGCCCGCCACCTCCTGGAACAGCTCCGTTTGCAGGTGGGTGGAACTGCCGCCGCCGCCGGAGCCGAAGAACAGCTCGCCCGGCCGCTGCCGCGCGTAGTTCACGAAGCCCGCCAGGTCCGTCACCGGCAGGGACGGGCTGACCACCACCACCGGCGCATAGTTCACCAGCAGCGACACGGGCTCCAGCTCCGTTCGCGGGTCGAAGCCGAGCTCGCGCCCCAGGGCCAGGGCGATCGGCAGGGCGTTGTCCATCAGGCCGATCGTGGTGCCGTCCGGCGCGGATCGCGCCACCGCCTGCCAGCCCACCGCGCCGCCGCCGCCGGTGCGGTTCTCCACCACGAAGGTCACGCCCGTCAGCTCGGACAGCCGGTTGCCCAGGGAGCGCGCCAGGAAGTCGGAAGTGCCGCCGGCGGCCAGGGGCACGATCAGCCGCACGGGCCGCTCAGCCGGCCAGGACAGGGGCGGCGCCGCGCCCTGCGCCAGGCTGCGTCGGCCCAAGGCAAGGGCGCCGAGCGCCGCGGCGAGCGCGCCGCGCCGGGTGGTGGACGTCATGGTCTTCTCGGCCTCCCCTCGCATCGTATTCCGGCCCGGCCCCTGCACCCGTCCGTTCCGCCCGGGTAGCCTAGCCGCGGCAGGCCGGGAGGAAACAGGGCTCGATGCGATCATGGCGCACGGCAGCGGTCCTCCTCGCCGCCCTGCATCCCCTTATCCCGCAGGCTGCGGCGCGCGAGCCGGTGATCCCCCGTTCGGAACGGCCGGGGATCGGCGCGCAGGACCCGCGACGGGTCGTGGACGGCGCCGCGGCCCCCTGGAACGCCCTGGGCCGCGTGCAAACGGAGCTCGGCAGCCGCTGCACGGGCACCCTGGTGGCGCCGCAGCGCGTGCTCACCGCGGCGCATTGCCTGGTGGCGGCGGGCACCGGCGGCCTGGTGCGGCCGGGCTCGGTGCATTTCCTGCTGGGCTACCGGCAAGGGAGCTGGACCGCGCATGCCCGGGTCACCGGCTACGCGATCGGCCCCGGCTTCCAGGCCCAGGCGCGCGGCCCCGCCGGCGCCGACTGGGCGCTGCTGACGCTGGACGCGCCGGTCGGCCCGGCGCAGCAGGCCCTGCCGCTGCTGCGCGCCCCACCCGCCCCGGGAACCCCGCTGCTGCTGGGCGGCTACCAGCAGGACCGGCCGGAGGTGCTGCTGGCCGACGGCACCTGCCACGCCCTGGGACTGATGCAGCACGGGGGCCTGCCGCTGCTGGCGCATGATTGCGCCGGAACCCGCGGCAGCAGTGGCGCGCCACTGCTGGTCCGCCGGCCGGAAGGGGGCTGGGCCGTGGTCGGCGTCGCCGTGACGGCGGCGCGGGGCGGCGGCCTCGGCCTCGCGGTTCCGGGCGCCGCGGTGGGGCCGGAAGCCGCGGTGGCCCAGCCGCCCCCGGACTGAAAACCGCCTCCCCGAAGCGACCGGGTCGCCTTGCCGCGTCCCGGACAGGCCCGGGAAGCCTCGCAGGTCGCCCTGCCGCCCCCCTCCTGCGCTTCCCCGCCCGGAACCCTGCCACCCGCCCGGCGATGTCACCCCCGCGCGAGGCGGCCGCCCGCCGCCTTGCGTGGCGGCCGGCCCGGCGCAGATGCCAAGCATGACCCATGCGCCCCGCACCTATCGCCGTGCCCTCGTCACCGGGGCGACCAGCGGCATCGGCAACGCCCTCGCGCGCGCCCTGCCGGCGGATACCGAGCTGCTGCTGACCGGACGCGACGCGGCGGTGCTGCGCGCCCTGGCGGAGGAACTGTCCCGCCCCGGCCGCCGGGTGGACACGCTGCCCGCCGACCTGGCGACGGAGGCCGGGCTCGACGCCCTGTGTGCGGCGGCGGAGGCCTTCGGGATCGACCTGCTGGTGTGCAATGCCGGGCAGGGCCCCTTCGGCAACTTCCTGGACGCGGAGGAAGCGGCGCTGCGCGCCACCGTGTCGGTCAACGTGATGGCGCCGCTGGTGCTGCTGCGCCGCCTGCTGCCGGGCATGCTGGACCGGGCGCGCGCGGAGGGCCGCCGCGCCGGGGCCATCGTCACGGCCAGCGAGGCCGGCTTCTTTCCCGTCCCCAGCCTCGCCGCCTACGCCGCCTCCAAGGCCTTCGACCTGTCGCTGACCGAGGCGCTGGCGGCCGAGCTGTCGCGCGAGCCGATCGACCTGCTGGCGCTCTGCCCCACCGCGACGCACAGCCGTTTCGCCGAACGCTCCGGCTACGGCGGCGACCTGCCGGGCGCGCAGCAGCCCGGCGACGTGGCGCGCGCGGCGCTGCGGGCGCTGGGGCGGCAAAGGACGCTCACCCTGGGGCCGCTCAGCGGCAGCGTGCTGGCGGTGCCGGCCCTGGCCCGCGCCGGGCTGGCCCAGGCCATCGCCACGCTGGTGCGCTTCCGCACCGGCCGCGCCGCCGGGGGGCGCTGAGGATGCGCGACCTGCACGGCGCCACCGTGGTGATCGTCGGCGCGTCCAGCGGCATCGGCCGCGCCGCCGCCCTGGCCTTCGCGCGCCGCGGCGCCCGGCTGGTGCTGGCCGCCCGCCGCGCGGAAGTGCTGGCGGAGGTGGCGCGGGAATGCGAGGCGCTCGGCACGCGGGCGCTGGCCGTGCCCACGGACGTGACGGAGGACGCCGCGGTGGTCGCCCTGGCACGGGCGGCGGAGGCGGAATTCGGCGGCATCGACGTTTGGATCAACAATGTCGGCGTCGGCGTCTTCGGCGCCTTCGCGGACGCGCCGGTGGCGCTGCACCGCCGGGTGATCGAGAGCAACCTGATCGGCACGCTGCACGGCACCGCCGCCGTGCTGCCCATCTTCCTGCGCCAGGGACGGGGCGTGCTGATCAACACGGTGTCCATCGGCGGCTGGGCGCCGCTGCCCTTCGCCGCCGCCTATACCGCCAGCAAGTTCGGCCTGCGCGGCTTCACCGCCGCCCTGCGGCAGGAGCTGAAGCCGCATCCCGGCATCCATGTCTGCGGCGTGTTTCCCGCCACGGTGGACACACCCGGCTTCGGGCACGGCGCCAACATGTCCGGCCGCGCCCTGGAACTCGGCGGCCCGATCTACCCGCCCGAGGCCGTGGCCGACACCATGGTGGCCCTGGCGCTGCACCCGCGCGACGAGGTGGCGGTGGGCTGGCCCGCCCGCGCCGCCCAGGTCGCCTATGCCCTGCTGCCCGGTCCGGTGGAGCACGGGATGGGCGCCATGCTGCGCCGCTATCTCCGCCGCGCCCCGCCCGCCCCGCGCACGCAAGGCGCGCTGCTGCATCCCATGGCCGAGGGCACCGGCACGGGCGGCGGCCTGCTTCCCCCGGCGAAACGCGCCGGCCAGGGCGGGATGGCCGGGCTGGTGCTGGCCGGCGCCGCCCTGCTGCTCGGGGCGGCGGCGCTGCGGCGTGCCGGCCGCGGGCATCGCCGGACCGACCGCCGGGGCTGATCCCGCGTTGCTTCCCGATGATGAAGCTTCGCGACCTGGTGGAACAACCCGCCGCCCAACAGCTGCTGCGCCTGTCCGCGCGGGATTTCGCCCGGCTGGCCGGCTACCTCGTCGTGCTGGCGGCGATCCTGGCCTTTGCCGGGCTGGCGGCGGAGGTGGCGGAAGGCGAGACCCTGGCGCTGGACCGCGCCATCCTGCTGGCCCTGCGCGACCCGGCCGACCTTTCCGACCCGCTGGGGCCACGCTGGCTGGAGGAGGTGGCGCGCGACATCACCGGGCTGGGCGGCCACGCCATCCTGGCCGGCGTGACGCTCGCGGTGGTGGGGTTCCTGTTCCTGACGCGCAAGCGGGGGGCGGCGGCCCTGGTGCTCGGCGCCGTGGCCGGGGGCATGCTGCTGAGCAGCCTGCTGAAGGTGGTGTTCCAGCGGCCGCGGCCGGACCTCGTGCCGCACGCGGTGGAAGTCTACACGGCCAGCTTTCCCAGCGGCCACGCCATGCTCTCGGCCGCCACCTACCTGACCCTGGGCGCCCTGCTGTTCCGGGTGGCCGATGGCTGGCGGGTGCGGGCCTATGTCCTTTCCCTGGCGATCCTGACCACGCTGCTGGTCGGCGCCAGCCGCGTCTACCTGGGCGTCCACTGGCCCACCGACGTGCTGGCGGGCTGGTGCCTGGGCGCCGCCTGGGCGCTGCTGTGCTGGCTCGTGGCGCTGCAGCTGCAGCGCCGCGGTCGGGTCGAGCCCTCGGACGACCAGGCACCCTGAACAACCCGACACCGACCTGCCATCCCGGGGCGTGGCGGGCCGGTGTCGCCTTCAGGCGAAGGCGATGCCGAACTGCGCCGGGTTCTCGCTGATCACGCTGGGCGCGGTCAGGGCGACGTGTTCCGGGCTTTCGGAGAAGTTGAACACGGCCTGCTCGCGGCTGAGCACGCCGGCGTCGAGCTGCGAAACGTAGTAGTTGATCTCCGCCGGCGTCCCGTCGCGATCCAGGGTGTTGCGGTAGAGCAGCTCCACGAACTGGGCGCTGGGCAGGTTGCTGCCGTAGCGCGCCTGGAACTCGGGGCTGCCGGTGAAAGACTGCACGATGCCCAGGGCGGTGTTCTGGCCGCTGTCGAGCTGGCCGCGATAGAAGCCCAGCCCGGCCAGGTCGGGCTGGCGGCCCAGCAGCGTGTCGTAGAGCCGCGCCACCGTGGCCGCGTTCTCGCTCACGTCCCAGATGCCCAGGGCATTGTCCGCGGCGCTCGCGGCCTTGTTCTCCGGGCTCTCGCTGAAGCCCACCAGCACCGTGGCGCGGCTGGTGCCCGCCGCCAGCGACGCCTCGTAGAAGGCGGCGCCCGCCGGGTCGGCCGGGCGGCCGAGCACGTTCTGGTACAGCAGCCCGACATAGTCCTGGTTGCTGAGGTTGCCGTAGCGCGCGGCAAATTCCGGGCTGCCCAGGAACCCGTCCGCCAGGTTCAGCAGCGGCACCCCGGCATTGAGCTGGTCGATCCAGTAGTTCAGGCCCGCCTGCTCCGCCCCGCGTCCCAGCGCCACGTCGTAGAGGCGCACCACCTGGGCCGCGACACTGTCGGGCGACAGGTGCAGCGTGCCGTCCACGAAGCGCACCTCCTCGGCGTTGCGCAGCACGTCGGTGCGCCCCGCGAGATCCAGGCGCAGGCTGCCATCGGGCAGAAGCGCCCGCCCCACGCCGCGGAAGCCGTCGGCGGTGGACAGAACATCGAAGCCCGAGCCGGCATCCACCACCAGGTTGCCGCCGCCCAGCGCGTAGCTGTCGTTGGTGCTGGTCAGCTGCACCAGCGCGTCGAAGCGGATGCCCTCCAGGTTGGTGGGGTCGAAGGGCGTGTCCAGCGGCGGGAAGGGCTGCGACACGGTGATCGGCCCGGCCCCCTTGAACACCGAGGCCCAGTTCGCCGCCAGCACGGGCACCACCACGTCGCGGCCCACGATGTCGTCCGGCGCCCCCGCGGTGGAGGGGATGAAGTGGACGCCCGCGAAGGTGCTCGCCGCCGTTTCCCCCTGGAAGGTGCCGTTGTTCAGCACGAAGCCGGCATTGTCGCCCAGGTACAGCGCCATGCGGCCTTCGGGGGTGCGCTCCACCACCTGGAAGCCGCTATAGCCGTAGATGGTCAGCGTATCGCCCTCGGCCGGGTTGAAGTCCATCAGCAGGTCCACGCCGTCCCCGGCCTGCCACACGAAGGCGTCCGCGCCGTTGTTGCCTTCCAGCATGTCGCCGGTGACGATGTTGGTGATGTGCCCGTCGGCGCCCAGCGACATGGTGCCGCCGTCACGGCCGCCGATCACGATGTCATTGCCGTCGGCGCCCTGCAGCGTGTCGTTGCCCGTGCCGCCGGCCACGAGGTCGTCGCCGGCATTGCCGGTGAGGAGATCGGCCCCGGCGCCGCCGAACAGCGAGTCGTCGCCGCTCTCGCCCTGCATGTTGTCGTCGCCGGGCCCGGACAGCAGCACGTCGTTGCCGTCGCCGCCCTCGCCGATGTCGTTGCCGGTGCCGCCCAGCAGCGTGTCGTTGCCCACCTGGCCCTGGACGTTGTCGTCGCCTGCGCCGCCGTCGAGGTAGTCGTCGCCCTCGTGGCCGTTGAGCGAGTCGCGGCCGGCCTCGCCGAAGAAGGTGTCGTTGCCGCCCAGACCGTTCAGCGAGTCGTCGCCGCCATTGCCGTGCAGCACCTCCGGCCCGGCCGTGCCGGGGAAGCCGTTATTGGCGTCGCCCAGGTTGATGCTGGGGGCGTAGGAGGGCGACTGGCTGAGGTCGAGCACCAGCCCGGCGCTGCTGCGCCCGTCCACCGTGCCCGCGGCCAGCGACACCAGCAGGCTGGACACGCCGTTGCGCGGCGTCGCGTCGCTGTCGAGCGCCTCGCTGCCGCCCTGGTCCTGCAGGGTGAAGCTCGTGCCCACCAGCGGCGCGAAGTCGACGCGGTAGCTGCCGGCCTCCAGCCCCAGGAAGACGTAATGGCCGGCGGCGTCGGTGACCGTGCTGCGCCCGAGATCCCGGCCATTGGCATCCAGCAGCCGCACCGCCACGCCGGGCAGCAGCTGCTCCCCGGGGTCGCGCAACCCGTTACCGTTGCCGTCCAGCCAGACATCGCCGCCCAGCTGCGTGGCCGAGGTCCGCAGCCCCGCCGCCAGGTCGCCGAGATTGCTGCCGGAAGCGACGTTGAAGGCGGCGGTGCGGCCGGTGTTGGGATCGACGTCGCTGTCCCGGCGGTCATTGGCCCCCTGGTCGCGCGGGCTGAAGCTGGTGCCGGAAGGCGCCACGAACTCCAACTGGTAGGTGCCGGGGGTGACGTTGCCGAAGCTGTAGCCGCCGCCCGTGCCGGTGGTGGTGGTCGCGACCACCGTGCCCGCGGCGTTGAGCAGCCGCACGGCGATGTCGGCCAGCCCGACCTCGCCGCTGTCCTGGATGCCGTTGCCGTTGCTGTCGGCGAAAACCACGTTGCCGAGGCCGCTGATGGCGGCCTGGGTGAAGCTGCCCGCGGACAGGTTGGTGACGGCCTGCCCGGAGGCGAGGGTGAAGGCGGCGCTGCGGCCGGTAACGGGGTTGGCGTCGCTGTCCACCGCGTCGTTGCCGCCCTGGTCGGGGGCGGTGAAGGCCGCGCCGCTGGGGATGGCGAACTGCACCTGGTAGGTGCCGGGGGCGACGCCCGTGAAGCTGTAGGCGCCGCCCGCGCCGGTGGTGGTGGTGCTGGCCACGGCCGCGCCGGCGGCATTGAGCAGCTGCACGGTCTGGCCGGCGCTGCCGGTTTCGCCGTTGTTCTGGATGCCGTCGCCGTTGCTGTCGGTGAAGGTGGTGCCGCTGACGCTGGCCGGCGTGAAAACGCCGGCGGACAGGTTGGCCACCGTGCTGCCCGGCGCGAAGGTGAGCAGCGCGGTGCGCCCGGCGGCATCCACGTCGCTGTCCACCGCGTCGTTGCCGCCCTGGTCGGCGGCGGTGAACACCGTGCCGGCGGGGGCGACGAACTGCGCCTCGTACTGGCCGGGGGGAAGGCCGGCGAAGCCGTAGCCGCCGCCCGCCGCCGTGACCGTGGTGGCCACCACCGTGCCCACGGCGTTGAGCAGCTGCACGGTGACGCCGGACAGGCCGGCCTCGCCGCTGTTCTGGACGCCGTCGCCGTTGGTGTCGGTGAAGGCGGTGCCGCTCAGGCCCACCGGGGTGAAGAGGCCGGCGCCGATATTGGCGATGATGCCGCCGGACGGGATGGAGAAGGCGGCGCTGCGGCCCGTGGCCGGATCGGCGTCGCTGTCGGCCGCGTCGTTGCCGCCCTGGTCGGGGGTGGTGAACACGGCGCCGGTGGGGGCGGTAAACTGCACCTGGTAGGTGCCGGGCACGACGTTGGCGAAGCTGTAGGTGCCGTCGGCGCGCGTCACCGTGCTGGCCACCGCCGTGCCGGCGCTGCCGATGAGCTGCACGGTCACCCCGCCCAGCCCCGCCTCGCCGGCATCGCGGATGCCGTTGCCGTTGCTGTCCACGAACACGACGCTGCCGGCGCCGGTGGAAACGGGGGTGAAGACGCCGGCCGCGATGTTGTCCAGGGTCTGCCCGGAAACCAGGGTGAAGGGGTTGCTGCGGCCGCTGGTGGGATCGGCGTCGCTGTCGGCGGCGTCGTTGCTGCCCGCGTCCCGGGCGGTGAACACCGTGCCGTCGGGGGCGACGAACTGCAGCTGGTAGGTGCCCGGGGCGACGCCGGCGAAGCTGTAGCGGCCGTCGCTGGCCGTGGCGGTGGTGCCGACCACGTTGCCCCCGGCGTCCAGCAGGCGGACGGTGGCCCCGGCGAGCCCGGCCTCGCCGACCCCGCGGATGCCGTTGCCGTCGGTGTCGGTGAACACGAAGCCGCCGGTGCCGCCCACCGTCGCCGGGGTGAAGGTGCCGGCCGAGATGTCGGCCAGGTTCTGCCCGGAGGTCAGGGTGATCGCGGCGGTGCGGCCATCGGCGCCGACATCGCTGTCGAGCCCGTCATTGTTGCCCCGGTCGGTGCCGGTGAACACCGTGCCGGCGGGGGCGGTGAAGGCCAGCTGGTACTGGCCGGGCGTCACCCCGGTGAAGCTGTAGGCGCCGTTGCTGCCGGTGGTGGTGGATGCCACGGCGGTGCCGGCGGCGTTCAGCAGCTGCACCGCGACGCCCGCCGTGCCGGCCTCGTTGGCGCCGCGCAGCCCGTCGCCATCCGTATCGGTGAAGGCGACGCCGCTCACGCTGGTGGGGGCGAAGGTGCCCGCGGACAGGTTGGCGAGGTTGCCGCCGGAGGCCAGGGTGAAGCTGGCGCTGCGGCCATCGGCGCCGACATCGCTGTCCAGGGCATCGTTGCCGCCCTGGTCGCGGGCGCTGAAGCTGGTACCGGCGGGCGCCACGAAGCGCACTTGGTAGGTGCCGGGGTCCACGTCGGTGAAGTTGTAGGCGCCGTTGCTGCCGGTGGTGGCCGTGGCGACAGCCGTGCCGCCGGCGTTGAGCAGCTGCACGGTCACGCCGGAGGTGCCGGTTTCGCCGGCATTCTGGACGCCGTCGCCGTTGCTGTCGGTGAAGGCCACGCCGCTGACCGTCGCAGCGGTGTAGAGGCCGGCCGACAGGTTCGCGAGGCTGCCGCCCGAAGCCAGGGTGAAGGCCGGGCTGCGGCCGGTGGCCGGGTTGGCGTCGCTGTCCAGGGCGTCATTGCCCCCCTGGTCGGCGGCGCTGAAGCTGGCCCCCGCGGGAGCGACGAACTGCACCTGGTAGGTGCCGGGGGTGACGCCGGCGAAGCTGTAGGCGCCGCCCGCGCCGGTGGTGGTGGTGGCCACCAGCGCGTCGCTGCTGTTGAGCAGCCGCACGGTGACGCCGGTCAGCCCGCCCTCGCCGGTGCCCTGGACGCCGTCGCCGTTCGCGTCGGCAAAGGCCACCCCGCTCACGGTCACGGGAACAAAGGTGCCGGCGGACACGCTGCCGGTGGTCTGGCCGGACACGAGGGTGATCGTGCCGGTGCGGCCGGCAGCGTTGGCGTCGCTGTCCAGCGTTTCGTCCGTGCCCTGGTTCTGGGCGGTGAAGACGCTGCCGGCGGGGGCAGCGAACTGCACCTGATAGGTCCCGGGCGTGACACCTGCGAAGCTGTAGGCACCGCCCGTGCCGGTGATGGTGCTGGCCACGGCCGTACCGGCCGTGTTCAGCAGCTGCACGGCCTGCCCGGCCAACCCGGCCTCACCGCTGCCGCGGATGCCGTCGCCGTTGCTGTCGACGAAAAGGGTGCCGCCGAGCGTTGCCGGGGTGAAGCTGCCGGCCGACAGGTTGGCGATGGACCCGCCCGAGGCGAGCGTGACGGCGGCCGTGCGGCCGCTGGCGTTCACGTCGCTGTCCACGGCCTCGTTGCTGCCCTGGTCCTGTGCCGTGAAGCTGGTGCCGGCCAGGGGCGTGAACTGCACCTGGTAGGTGCCCGGCGCCACGCCGGTGAAGCTGTAGGCCCCGCCCGTGCCGGTGGTGGTGCTGGCCACGGCCGTGCCGGCCGTGTTCAGCAACTGCACGGCCTGCCCGGCGATCCCGGCCTCGCCGGTGCCCTGGACGCCGTCGCCGTTGGTGTCGGTAAAGGCCACGCCGCCAATGCTGACGGGCGTGAACAGGCCGGCGGACAGGTTGGTGATGGCGCCGCCCGAGGCGAGCGTGACCGTACCGGTACGACCACTGGCGTTCACGTCGCTGTCAACGGCATCGTTGCCCCCCTGGTCGGGGGTGGTGAAGACGGTGCCGGCGGGCGCGGTGAACTGCACCTGATAGGTGCCCGGCGCCACGCCGGTGAAGCTGTAGGCCCCGCCCGTACCGGTGGTGGTGCTGGCCACGGCCGTACCGGCAGCATTGAGCAGCTGCACCGCCACGCCGGCCCGGCCGTTCTCGCCCGTGCCCTGGATGCCGTCGCCATTGCTGTCGGTGAAGGCCACCCCGCTCACGCCGACCGTTACCAGGGTTCCGGCGGATACGTTGCCGACGGTCTGACCGGAAGCCAGGGTAAGCAGGGCCGTGCGGCCGGCAGCATTCACATCGCTGTCCATCGCATCGTTGTTGCCCACGTCCTGGGCCGTGAAGACACTGCCGGCGGGGGCGGCGAACTGCACCTGATAAGTCCCAGGCGTGACGCCGGCGAAGCTGTAGGCGCCGCCCGTGCCGGTGGTGGTGCTGGCCACGGCCGTGCCGGCGGCGTTGAGCAGCTGCACGGCCTGCCCGGTCACCCCGGCCTCGCCGGTGCCCTGGATGCCGTCACCGTTGGTGTCGGTGAAGAACACGCCGCTGAGCGTCGCCGGGGTGAAGCTGCCGGCGGACACGTTGCTCGCGGTCTGGCCGGAGGCAATGGTGATCGCCGCGGTGCGGCCACTGGCGTTCACGTCGCTGTCCACGGCATCGTTGCCGCCCTGGTCCTGCGCCGTGAAGCTGGTGCCGGCCAGGGGCGTGAACTGCACCTGATAGGTGCCCGGTGCAACGCCGGTGAAGCTGTAGGCGCCGCCCGTGCCGGTGGTGGTGGCCACCACCGTGCCGGCCGTGTTCAGTAGCTGCACGGCCTGCCCGGCGATCCCGGCCTCGCCGGTGCCCTGGACGCCGTCACCGTTGGTGTCCGTGAAGGCCACCCCGCTCACGCTGACGGGCGTGAAGCTGCCGGCGGACACGTTGCTCGCGGTCTGGCCGGAGGCCAGGGTGATCGCCGCGGTACGGCCGCTGGCGTTCACGTCGCTGTCGACGGCATCGCTGCTGCCCTGGTCCTGCGCCGTGAAGCTGGTGCCGGCGGGCGCGGTGAACTGCACCTGATAGGTGCCCGGCGCCACGCCGGTGAAGCTGTAAGCACCCCCCGTGCCGGTGGTGGTGCTGGCCACAACCGTGCCGGCCGTGTTGAGCAGCTGCACGGCCTGCCCGGCCACCCCGGCCTCGCCGGTACCCTGGACGCCGTCGCCGTTCGCATCGGTAAAGGCCACGCCGCCGATGCTGACCGGCGCGAAAAGGCCCGCCGACAGGTTGGCGGCAGCCCCGCCCGAGGCCAGGGTGAAGGCGGCGGTACGGCCGGTGGTGGGGCTGGCGTCGCTGTCGACGGCGTCGTTGCTGCCCACGTCCTGCGCGGTGAACACCGTGCCGGCGGCCGCAGCGAACTGCACCTGGTAGGTGCCGGGCGCCACGCCGGTGAAGCTGTAGGTGCCGTCGCTGCCGGTGGTCGTGCTGAGGATGGACGTGCCGGCGGCGTTGAGCAGCTGCACGGTCTGCCCGGCCAGCCCGGCCTCGCCGGTACCCTGGATGCCGTCGCCGTTGCCGTCGGTGAAGACCCGGCCGCCGACGCTGACCGGAACGAAGCTGCCGGCCGACACGTTGGTGGCGGTCTGGCCGGAGGCCAGCGTGATCACGGCGGTGCGGCCGGTGCCGGGGTTGGCGTCGCTGTCGACGGCGGCGTTGTTGCCCACGTCCTGGGCGGTGAAGACCCGGCCGGCCGGCGCGGTGAACTGCACCTGGTACTGGCCCGGTGCCAGGCCCGTGAAGCTGTAGGTGCCGTTGCTGGCGGTGGTGGTGTTGGCCACGGCCGTGCCGGCGGCGTTGAGCAGCTGCACGGCCTGTCCCGCGAAGGCACCCTCGCCGCTGCCCTGGAGGCCGTCGCCGTTCACGTCGGTGAAGGCGTTGCCGCTGATGCTGACCGGCGCGAAGATCCCCGCCCCGACATTGCTGATCGTGCCGCCGGACGCCACGGTGATGCTGCCGCTGCGGCCGGTGGCCGGGTTGGCGTCGCTGTCCAGCGCCTCGTTGCTGCCCTGGTCCTGCGCCGTGAAGCTGGTGCCGGCGGGGGCGGTGAACTGCACCTGGTAGGTACCGGGCGTGACGTTGTCGAAGGCGTAGGTACCGTCGCTGCCGGTGGTCGTGCTGAGGATGGACGTGCCCCCGGCGTTCAGCAGCTGCACCGTGACGCCGGCCACCCCGGCCTCGCCGGCATCGCGCACACCGTTGCCGTTGCTGTCCACGAAAACGACGTTGCCCGTGCCGGTGGTGGCAGGGGTGAAGACGCCCGCCGCGACGTTGTTCACGGCCTGCCCGGACACCACGGTGAACAGCGGGCTGCGGCCGGTGCTGGGGTTGGCGTCGCTGTCCAGCGCGTCGTTGCCGCCCTGGTCCTGCGCCGTGAAGGCGGTGCCGGCAGGGGCGGTGAACTGCACCTGGTACTGCCCGGGGGCGAGACCCGCGAAGTTGTAGGTGCCCCCCGTGCCGGTGGTGGTGGTGGACACCACCGCGCCATCGGCGTCGAGCAGCCGCACGGTGGCGCCGCTCACCCCGGCCTCGCCGCCGTCGCGCAGGCCGTTGCCGTTGCTGTCGGTGAACACGAGGCCGCCCGCCCCGCCAATCGTGGCCGGCGTATAGGTGCCGGCGGAAACATTGCCGAGCGTCTGGCCGGAGGCCAGCGTGACGGTGGCGGTGCGGCCGGCGGCGTTCACATCGCTGTCCAGCGCGTCGTTGTTGCCGCGATCCTGGAGGGTGAACACCGTGCCGGTCGGCGCGGCGAACTGCACCTGATAGGTGCCCGGCGCCACGCCGGTGAAGCTGTAGGCGCCACCCGTGCCGGTGGTGGTGCTGGCCACGGCCGTACCCGCCGTGTTCAGCAGCTGCACGGCCTGCCCGGTCACCCCGGCCTCGCCGGTGCCCTGGATGCCGTCACCGTTGGTGTCGGTGAAGAACACGCCGCTGAGCGTCGCCGGGGTGAAGCTGCCGGCGGACACGTTGCTCGCGGTCTGGCCGGAGGCAATGGTGATCGCCGCGGTGCGGCCACTGGCGTTCACGTCGCTGTCCACGGCATCGTTGCCGCCCTGGTCCTGCGCCGTGAAGCTGGTGCCGGCCAGGGGCGTGAACTGCACCTGATAGGTGCCCGGTGCAACGCCGGTGAAGCTGTAGGCGCCGCCCGTGCCGGTGGTGGTGGCCACCACCGTGCCGGCCGTGTTCAGTAGCTGCACGGCCTGCCCGGCGATCCCGGCCTCGCCGGTGCCCTGGACGCCGTCACCGTTGGTGTCCGTGAAGGCCACCCCGCTCACGGTCACGGGAACAAAGGTACCGGCAGACAGGTTGGCAACAGCTTGGCCGGACACGAGGGTGACCGACCCCGTTCGGCCGGTGGCGCCGACATCGCTGTCCACCGCATCGTTGTTGCCCACGTCCTGGGCCGTGAAGACACTGCCGGCGGGGGCGGCGAACTGCACCTGATAAGTCCCAGGCGTGACGCCCGCGAAGCTGTAGGCGCCGCCCGTGCCGGTGGTGGTGCTGGCCACGGCCGTACCGGCCGCGTTGAGCAGCTGCACGGCCTGCCCGGCCAACCCGGCCTCGCCGGTGCCCTGGATGCCGTCACCGTTGCTGTCGGTGAAGAACACGCCGCTGAGCGTCGCCGGGGTGAAGCTGCCGGCGGACACGTTGCTCGCGGTCTGGCCGGAGGCAATGGTGACCGCCGCGGTGCGGCCACTGGCGTTCACGTCGCTGTCGACGGCATCGTTGCCGCCCTGGTCCTGCGCCGTGAAGCTGGTGCCGGCCAGGGGCGTGAACTGCACCTGATAGGTGCCCGGTGCAACGCCGGTGAAGCTGTAGGCGCCGCCCGTGCCGGTGGTGGTG
>NZ_JBLLEB010000047.1:0-30843 GCF_047690175.1 Roseomonas sp. BN140053
CGCCTTCAGCAAGCTCAAGGCACTGCTGCGCAAGGCCGCAGCCCGCACCATCCCGGACCTCTGGGCCGCCATCGCCGATGCGCTCCCGCAGTTCACGCCCGCCGAGTGCGCCAACTACTTCACTGCGTGCGGATATGAGCCGGAATGACCGGAAACTGCTCTAGTGGGCGGATCGAACTCTGGCTGCCCCGCCTGACAGCCGCAGCACGCCCAGCTCCCGGCTGAACGGCCGCCCCGACGCCTGGCACCGCGCCCCACTGCCCTCATGACCACCGACCGGCGAACCCCGGGAGGAAGCCTCGGCCGCGGCGCCAGTGCGTTGCATAGGTCGTGGTGAATACGCGAGGCGTGCCATGGCAGAATGCAATGCCTAAGCAGGCCCCAACGTGCACAAGGATAGCCACCTTTGTCGCGATCGCGGAGGCAGGCCGGGACGGGGAGCACGGCCAGCGCCTCAGGCGGCAGTGTCTCCTGGACCAAGCGCCGCACCACGGGTGGCCGTGGCTTGTCAGCGGTGCCCTCGGGCCACCGGCCTTATAGCTGACCGTTATCACACGCGATGAGCCCCGCCGGGCTGCGCAGCCCCTCTCCGGTCCGTCCTGGACCAGCGTATCACATCAAGCGTCGGGCAAGGCTGTGCTTACCCCGTCCAGGAGCCCGTGAACGGCAATGGCAATGAGCGGCTCGATCGGCGGCAGTGACGGGATGCCGTACACCCATTTCCTGATGCCATAATACTGGATCTTCTCGACCACCGTCTTCGCCAGCTCCACCTCCAGCTCTTGAAGCGGCACGTCGGACGGCGTGCGTCGTCCAGCATGGGCGCGCAGGTTGGCCGCGATCGGGAGGTAGACCCGCTCACGCATCAGGCGGAAGTAGGTGGTCATGTCCCAGCCGTGCAGGGCGAAGAACAAGGACAGCCGCACGCGATCACGCTTCAGATGCACGCGCGCGAAATCGTTGTGGAACGCCAGCAGCCGGGCCGGAACGCTCAGGGCGGGATCGGTCAGCATCTCCTCCCAGAGCGGGTTCCAGTTGGCCAGGAACGTGTCCTCGAACACCCGCTGGATGAGCGCTTCCTTGCTCGCGAAGTAGCGGTACAGCAACGGCTGCGCCACGCCCAGGCGGCTCGCCAGCGTCTTGGTGTCGCCGGAAAAGCCGACCTCGGCGAAGAAGGTAACGGCTTCGTCGAGGAAATGCCGTTCCCGCACGTCCCGCTGAAAGCGCCGACGGGTGGCCGGTCGGGCCGTTCGCGCCGTTTCCTTTCGCTGCGGCATTGACGGAGCGGACATTAAGTTATAATCCTATCAGCTCAAACGCGGGAGGAGGTTGGGCGTGCAGATCGGCAAGATTGAGCACTACAACATTCGAACGGAGAAGCTGGCCGACACCGTGCGCTTCTACACCGATGTTCTCGGCTTCCGGAACGGGCCACGCCCCGGGAACCCGCCTGCCCATACGGGGGCGTGGCTGTTCAACGAGGAAGGCACGCCGGTGGTGCACGTCACGGCCTTCAGCCGCGACGATCCCGAGCGGATGAAGTGGGTCAACGAGTACCTCGGCCACCGCGACCTGGACTCCCTCAAGGGCAGCGGCTCGATCGACCATGTCGCCTTTTCCGGCCTCGGCTACGACGAGATGGTCGCCCGCTGCCGCGCGCTGGACGTGCCGGTGCGGGAGCGCTTCGTGCAGGCGCTGAACCTGCGCCAGATCTTCGTCACCGACCCGAACGGGATCTCCATCGAGCTGAACTACTACGGCGACTGAGGAGGTCGCGCGCCATGGACACGCTGCCGCTCCGGGACGACCCGCCCCGCACCGCGCCCGTGCCGCGGGGACCCGACTGCCCGGAAGCGCGGGCGGCGATGCTGGAAGCGGCGCGTGCCATGGCGCCGGTCCTGCGTGCCCGCGCCCCGGAAACCGAAGCGCTGGGCCGCATCCCCGACAGCACGGTGGCCGATTTCCACGCCGCCGGCTTTTTCCGCATCCTGCAGCCCCTCTCGGTCGGCGGCTACGAGTTCGCGCCCTCCGTGTACCTCGACCTGTGCGGGGAAATCGCGCGCTCCTGCGCGTCCTCCTCCTGGGTGCTGGCCAATCTCGCGGCGCACCACCTGTTCATGGCGCTGTGGGAGCCGCGGGCGCAGGCGGAGGTCTGGGGACCCTCGCCGGACACGCTGATCGGCTCCTCCTACGTGTTCAGCGCCGGCCGGGCGGAGCGCGCGCCGGGCGGCTGGCGCGTGTCCGGCCGCTGGCCCTTCTCCTCCGGCATCGATCCCTGCCAGTGGACCGTGGTGGGCGCCTCCTGCCCGACCGGGGAAGGCGACGCGCGGGAGAACCGCTACTTCCTGCTGCCGCGCCGGGATTACGAGATCCTCGACACCTGGCACGTGGTGGGCCTGCGCGGCACCGGCAGCAAGGACCTGGAAATCCGCGATGCCTTCGTGCCGGACCACCGCACCCTCTCCTTCGCGCAGGCCACGGACGGCACGGCGCCGGGCCTCGCGCTGCACCGCGGCCCGCTCTACCGCCTGCCCATGCAGGCGACCGGCGGCTTCACGCTGATGGCCACGCTGTACGGCGCGGCCCGCGGGGCGGTGGACGACTACGTGGCGGGGCTGCGCGCCCGGGTCGGGCGCGTCGGCGGCAAGGCGCTTTCCGAGCTGACGGCGGTGCAAACCCGGATCGCCGAGGCCGAGGCGAGCCTCGACACGGTGGAGATGATCTCCCGCATCACCTGGGACGGCGCGATGCGGGCCCTGCAGGACAAGGGCGGGATCGACCCGCACGACGCCATGCGCATGAAGCGCGATTCCGCTTGGTGCGCGCGGCTCTGCGTGGCGGCGGTGGACACGGTGTTCGCCGGCGCGGGCGGCGGCGGCCTGTTCGAGACGAGCGCGCTGCAGCGCCACTGGCGCGACGTCCACGCGGGCGCCGCGCAGTTCGGCCTGCAATGGGACATCTGGGCGCCGGCCTATGGCCGCGTCCGCCTGGGCCTGCCGGGGGGAGTGCCGGGCATCCGGATCTGACGCACCGCCGCGACAAGCGGCGGGCCGAAAAGAGGAGGAAACCAATGAACAGGCGATCCGTGTTGGCGCTGACCCTGGCCGCTCCGGCCTTGCTTCGCGCAGGCGCAGCGCCGGCCCAGGGGGCGGCAACCCAGGGGGCCGAGGATTTCCCGCGCCGGCCGGTTCGCATGATCGTGCCGTTTCCGGCGGGAGGCACCTCCGACGTCATCGTCCGCTACGTCGCCGGGCACCTGTCCACCGTGTTCGGCCAGCCCTTCGTGGTGGACAACCGCGTCGGCGCCAACGGCACCATCGGCCTGGCCCAGGGGCTGCGCGCCGCGCCCGACGGCCACACGCTGATCCAGGTGTCCAACACCAACACGGTGGCCGCCGTGCACATGATCCGCAACCTGCCCTTCGACCCGCTGCGCGACATGGCCGGCATCGGCTCGGTGTATCAGATCCCGACCGCCGTGATGGTGGGGCCGGCCTTCCCGGCGGGGTCCTTCGCGGAACTCCTCGCCCTCGTGCGGGCCAGCCCCGGCCGCTACAGCTTCGCCTATTCCCATGCCACCGGGGCCGTGGTCGGGCACAGCCTGCTGCTGGCCGGGCAGCTCGACATGGTGCCGGTGCCGTACCGCTCCGGCCCGCAGATGATGAACGACCTGCTGGGCGGGCAGATCCCGATCGTGGTCACCGATGTCGGCATCGCCCTGCCGCTGATCCAGTCGCGCAGCATCCGGCTGCTCGCGGTGTCCTCGCCGGAGCGGACGGCGGGGCTGCCTGACGTGCCGACCCTGACGGAAGCCCTGCCGAAGCCGATCGCCTTCGTGGGCTGGGGCGGCTTCGTGGCGCCCGCGGCGACGCCGCGGCCGATCGTGGCGCGGCTGAACGCGGAGATGAACCGCATCCTGGAAACGCCGGCGGCCGACAGCTTCCTGCGCGACCTCGGGGCCGAGCGGATGACCGGCACGGCGGAAGGCTTCGACGCCTTTATCCAGCGCGAAGCGCAACCCTGGGCGGATGGCCTGAAGGCCGCGCGCATCGAGCCGGAATGACCCGGCGCGACGGGCCGCGGAACGCCGCCGGCCGTCGCGGCGCGGCGGCGTTCCGCGCCCCTAGGCGGCCTGCTGCAGGTAGCGCCCGCGCAGCACGATCAGCGGCTGCCGGTCGTCGTGCCAGTGCCGCTCCACCCGGCCGGTGAAGAGGACGTGGTCGCCGCCCTCCGCTTCCGCGACCCTGGCGCATTCGAAGGTCGCGGCGCAGCCGGCCAGCAGCGGCGCGCCGCCCGCCCCCGGCACCCAGGCGACGCCGGCGAACCTGTCGGGCACTCGGGCGGCGAAGCGCGCGCAAAGCTCGCGCTGGTTGTCGGCCAGCACGTTGATCGCGAAATGCGTCGCGTTGCGGAAGCAGTCCAGGCTGGGCGAGCGAGCCAGCAGGCTCCAGAGCACCAGCGGCGGGTCGAGCGAGAGCGAGGCGAAGGAGTTGATGGTCAGGCCGGAGGGCTGGCCGGGACCGGCGGCGGTGACCACCGCCGCGCCGGTGGCGAAGCATCCCAGGGCGCGGCGCAGTGCCTGCGGATCGGCGGGTGTCTCGGGCATCGCGTCACGCTCCTCCACGCTGCCAGGGCGTCGGAACAGCAACCTGCCAGGGCGGCGGGCGACGGTCAAGTTAATTTATATTTCTATCACTAATCCATCGGCGCCGGGTCCGGCGGCACCTCGCCTAGCAGGGCCAGCACGTGTTCCGCCGTGGTGCCGATGTGCTGGCGCAGCGCCTCGGCCGTGGCCGGCCGGCGCTGCAGCGTGCCCTCCGCCAGCGCCTCGTGCACCCGCAGCGCCAGCGCCCAGTCCGGGGCGGCGCTGCCCATCAGCCGACGGTAGCGGGTCTTCTGCACGTAGAGGTCGTCGCAGAAGCGCAGCAGCGAGGGCAGCGGGCAGGCGGCGATCAGGGCGCGGTGGAAGCGGTGGTGCCGGCTCTCGTAGCGGTCCAGCCATTCGGTGCTTCCGGGCTCGTGCTGCTCGATGGCGCGGCGCAGCAGCGACAGGGAGGCGACCACCTCATCCTCCCATTCCCGGCCGCCGTCGGCCATGGCGAGCCGCAGCGCTTCCGGCTCCACCAGCTGGCGGGTGCGCGTGATGTCGAGCAGGTGCGCGCGGGTCACCGGCGGCACGGAGAAGCCGCGATGCCCTTCCAGCACCACCAGCCCTTCGGCCACCAGCCGGTTCAGCGCTTCCCGCAGCGGCGTGGCGCCGACGCCGTAATGCGCCACGAGGTCGCGCAGCCGCAGCCGCGCCGCCGGCGCCAGGTCGCCGACAACGATGGCGCGCCGCAGCCGCTGCGCGGCGGCTTCCGCCAGGGTCGAGCGGTCCGAATATTCGATCATCGCTGGATTATATATTCCTACTTGGCGCTAGGGGCCAGCCATCGTAGCGTTCCGGCATGGAAACGCCCGACAGCACCCACGACCCCGGCCTGCGATCCTGGGTCACCTCGGCCCAGGATGACGGCGCCGACTTCCCCATCCAGAACCTGCCGCTCGGCATCTTTTCCCGCCGCGGCGAGGCACCGCGCGGCGGCGTGGCGATCGGCGACCACATCCTGGACCTGCGGGCGGCGCTGGAGGCCGGCCACCTGCGCGGCGAAGCCGCCACGGTTGCGGCCGGCCCGACGCTGAACCCGCTCATGGCGATGGGCCGCGCCGCTTCCGCCGCGCTGCGTGCCGAAGTGTCGGCGCTGCTGCGGGAAAGCTCGGCGGCGGCGGCCGAGGGCGAGCGGCTGCTGGTGCCCATGGCCGGTGCGGTGATGCAGCTGCCGGCGGCGGTGGGGAACTTCACCGACTTCATGGTGTCCTATGACCATTGCCACCGGCTCGGGGTGAAGCGGAACCCGGCGGCGCCGCTGCCGCCCGCCTTCTGGCACCTGCCCGTCGCCTATCATTCCCGCGCCAGCACCGTGCGCGTCAGCGGCGAGCCGGTGCGCCGCCCCAACGGCCAGTGGCTGCGCGAGGACGGCACCGTGCGCTTCGGCCCGTCCAAGGCGCTGGACTACGAGCTGGAGATGGCGATCTGGATTGCCGGGGAGAACGCCACCGGCACGCCGGTGCCGATGAGCGCCGCCCCGGGGCGGATCTTCGGCTACGGGCTGCTCAACGACTGGTCGGCGCGCGACATGCAGCGCTGGGAAATGCCGCCGCTGGGCCCCTTTCTGGCCAAGAGCCTGTCCACCACCGTGTCCCCCTGGATCGTCACCGCGGAAGCGCTGATCCCCTTCGCCGTGCCGGCGCGCGCCCGCACGGGGGAGCAGCCCGCCGTGCTGCCGCACCTGGACTCGCCGGGGAACCGCGAGGGGGGCGGCCTGTCGGTGGCCATGGAGGTGGCGCTGCTGACGCCGCGCATGCGCGAGGCCGGCGCTGCGCCGCAGCGCATCACCGCCACCGATTTCGCGACCATGTGCTGGACGCCGGCGCAGATGGTGACGCACCACGCTTCCAACGGCTGCTCGCTGCTGCCGGGGGACCTGCTGGGCAGCGGCACCTGCTCCGGTCCCGCGGACGGGGCGGAAGCCTGCATCGCCGAGCTGCTGCTGCGCGGCCCGATCGCGCTGCCGGGGGGAGAGTCGCGGCGCTTCCTGGAGGATGGCGACGAGGTGATCTTCACCGCCCGCGCGCGGGCGCCGGGCGCCGTGCCGATCGGCTTCGGGGAATGCCGCGCGGTGGTGCAACCGGCGCCGGCCTGGCCGTCGGCCTAGCGGGCGGCGCGCGGCCCGCGGCGCGGCGGCCCCGCCCTGCGGGAGCCGCCCTCTGCGGGCGCCGCGCGCCGGAACTGTCCCTGCAGGAACTGCCCTCGCGGCCACTGCCCCTGTAGGAACCCCCCGGCAACAACCGGGGTGCGCGAACCGGGGGCAACCCGGCGCGCGGCAACAGCAAACGGGAGGAAACAGGATGGCCAGGCGAATCATCGACATCTCCGTCGCGTTGCGGTCCGGCATCGCCTCCGACCCGCCGGGGTCGGAGCCGCGCATCCGGTACATGAACCACCACGACACCGCGCCCGCCATGGCGGACTACATGGGCGTGGCGGTGTCCGAGCTGCCGGAAGGCGAGTACTGCGCGGCCGAGCGCGTGGACCTGTCCACGCACAACGGCACGCACCTGGACGCGCCCTACCACTTCTTTTCCCGCATGGACGAGCGGCTGGTGCCGGGCGGGCGGCCCTCCACGCGCATCGACGACGTGCCGCTGGACTGGTGCTTCCAGCCCGGTGTGAAGCTGGACTTCCGGCACATGGAGGACGGCTACGTCGCCACCCCCGGCGACGTGGAAGCGGAGCTGCGCCGCATCGGCCACGAGTTGCGGCCGCTGGAGATCGTGGTGGTCAACACCCGCGCCGGCAGCCGCTACGGCGAGGATAACTACGTCGACGCTGGCTGCGGCATGGGCCGCGCGGCGACGCTGTGGCTGCTGGAGCGCGGCGTGCGGCTGGTGGGCACCGACGGCTGGTCCTGGGACGCGCCCTTTTCCCACACCCGGCGCAGGGTGGCGGAAACCGGCGATGCCGGGCTGATCTGGGAAGGCCACCGTGCCGGGCGGGAGATCGGCTACTGCCACATGGAGAAGCTGAGCAACCTGGAAGCCCTGCCGTCCGACGGCTTCACCGTGATCTGCTTTCCCGTGAAGATCGAGCGTGCCTCGGCCGGCTGGACCCGCGCCGTCGCCGTGGTGGAAGGGTGAGCACGATGCGACGCCGCCCGCTTGCCGCCCTGCCCCGCCGCATGCACGCAGCCCTGGCTTCCGCGCTGCTCGCGCTGCCGGTCGCGCTGCTTCCCAGGGCACCGGCCCGCGCCTTTCCCGACCGGCCGATGACCATGGTGCTGCCCTACGCCCCCGGCTCGGGTGCCGACGCCTTTGCCCGCGCCATGGGGGAGCACTTCGCGCGCGTGCTCGGCCAGCCCGTGGTGCACGTGAACCGCGACGGCGGCTCGGGCGTGGTGGGCATGCGCTTCGTCGCCACCAGCCCGCCGGACGGCCACACCTTCGGCCTGACGCCGATGACCGCCATCGTGGTGCAGCCGCACATGGTGCGCAACACCGGCACCACGCCCGACAACTTCGCGCCGATCTGCGGCACCAACGAGAACGTGCTGTCCGTGGTGGTGCGCGCCGACAGCCCGGTGCGCACCCTGGCCGACCTGGTGGCGGAAGGGCGCCGCCGCACCCTGTCCTACGGCAGCCCGGGGCCGAACTCGCTGCCGCAGCTCGCGGTGTGGCGCGTGCAGCGCGCCACGGGGGTGGAGTTCAACCACATCCCGTTCCGCGGCGACCCGCCGCACCTGACGGAACTGATGGCGGGACGGCTGGATTTCTCCGCCTCCGTGGTGTCCTCGGCCTCGGAGTTCATTAACGACGGCAAGCTGCGGCTGGTCACCGTGTTCTCCGAAGGCCGCGCCGGCGACTACCCGGCGGTGCCGACGGCGCGGGAACAGGGGATCGACGCGCTGCAGTTCTCTCAGGTCGGGCTCTACGCCCCCGCCGGCACGCCGGCACCGGTGCTGGACCGGCTGGAAGCGGCCTGCCGCTCCGGCCTGGAGGACCCGACGGTGCGCCGCGTCGCCGCCAACACCCGCGTGGTGCTGCGCTCCATGAGCCGTGCCGACTTCACCGGCATGATTCGCAGCGAGTACGCGGCCTACGGGCCGATCCTGCGCGAATTGGGCGTGCAGCCCGAATGACCCGTCCAGCGCGGGCTGAGATGGGTCGGTCAGGGGCGCGCTGTGCAGCATGTCCTCGCCCCGGGCGCCCCGGAGCCCGTCCTACTTTCGCAGAACCTCGGCCTGCTCAAGCATTTCCCCACCATCCGCAGGGTGAGAGGGACGCCGAAATGAGCCATACTGTCTGACTGATGATCTCGGCCGGGAAGCGGCACCCGGGGAAGCCGGTGCAGGTAGCGCGGACCGCCATTTCACCCGACAGCCCAATGGTGGGCCGCTCGGGCAAGCTGGCGGGCATCCAACGTGACTATGCCCGCCGCACCGCGGGCGGCAGGGGCTTGTTGCCGGTGCTGGCGGGCGGTGTGACCGCCCTGCCTCCAGCTCGGCCCACACCAGGAAAGCCAAACCGTTGCTGGCTTCCGTGCTCCTGTCGTGATCATCATGGACACTCCGGACAACTCCAGCAGCCCACCGACCTCTTCAGGAGCTTCGACGCCCACGCACTCAGAACCGCGTGGACAGTGTCAGGAATACCCGACGTTCCACCGGCGGTCCGGCTGCTTGTAGCTGGCGCGACGCGTTGATCTGCTGCCCCGTGAGCGATACCTCGACGTTGTCGGTCAGGCGGTAGCCCAGGCGGGCGTCCAGCTGCAGGTAGTTCGAAACCTCGACCGGCCTGCGCTGCGTGGTGCGCGCGTCCACAGTCACGTCGCGGTAGCGGCTCTGCCAACGAGCCTGGGCATCGAACTCCAGGCGGTCCAGCGTGTACCCGCCCCCCAGCCGCACGACGTGGGTCGGCGTGCCATTCTCGAAGCTCAGCCGGGAGGAGCGGTCCAGGTCGTCGGTGATGGAGATGTAGGAGTAGCTCGCGTCCCAGCGGAAGCCTGCCGCCGTGCCGCGCAGGCCGATCTCGCCACCCACTGCGGAACTGTCACCGACGTTGGTGGAACGGTACAGCACACCCTGCCGGCTCAGTGCCGCACCGGCCGAGAAGGGATCGGCGATCACGTCATCGGTCTTCTGGGCGAAAACGGCGGCGCGTAGCGTGGAGGCCAGCGCGGATAGCCTATGATCGTAGCCCAGTTCTCCATGGGTCACGGCACTCGGACTCAATCGGGTCGAGCCAACGAGACGGATCGCGGGCAGCTGGCCTGTCGCCGGCACCGCCTGCCGGGTGCCCAGCGCGAACAGGCTGGGAGCTTCCAGGCCGCGCCCCAGCGTCAGGCGCAGAGTGTCGGCGTCGGTGGCATGCCACACGACCCCGGAGTTGAAGGACACGCCCGTGATGGTCCGGCCGTTTCCGCCTCCACCGCTCCCCCCGGTGACCGGCAGGTCGGCACGATCCAGCACCACGTGATCCAGACGTACTGCGTTGGTCAGCGACAGGTTGGGCGCGAATTGCCAGTTCCACATCAGGCCGCCGGCATACAGCCGGTAGCCGAACCGGTTGCCGTAGGCCGGCTCCGCCATGTCGTTATCGCGGTATTCGAGTTGCAGGCGCAGCGTGTGGTCGGCGCCCAGCTTCACGGTGTCACTCGCCTGGACCACGGTGACGGTGTTGTCCAGGCGGGCATCGGCCAGGCCGCTCCGGTAGTCGTAGCGCGCCGCGTTGCGATAAACGTTGAAGCCGAGCAGGCCGATGGCGCTCTCGGCGGACAGCGCGCCGCGGATGGCGTTCGTGCGGTAGCGGCTGGCTGCATAGTAGGGGGACGCCACCGGCTCGAAGGTACGCAGATCCACGACCGAACCGCTCAGCACTGCTTCCACGCCGGGGGTAAGGTTGAACCGCGCGTCTCCGGCCAGCGATTCGCGCCTGGGACGCACCCGTGCGACCAGGGTCGCGGGGTCGAGGCCCCTCGGTTCAAAGTCGTCGGCACGGAAGCCACCGGCGGACAGCCGCACGCCGACCCGCTCGTTGAGCTTTGCCGTGGCGAAGGCGGACAGGGCGCCGTATTCCTGGGTGCCACCGCGCAGGGTGGCGCCGTTCACGCTGTCCCGCAGCGGGTCGTCAGTGACGATGTTGATCACGCCCGACGCGGCGTTGAATCCGAAAAGGGCGGAGTTCGGGCCCTTGATCACCTCGATCTGGCGGATCTCGCCCAGTTCAACCGGCAACGCATACCACTGCGTGGCGCCGTAAAGGTCGATGTACACCTGCTGGCCGTTTACGAGCACCAACAGGCGTGGGTTGGACGGTCGGTTATATCCGCGCACGCTGACATCCGCGGCGGCAAATCCGGTGCGTCGCACGTCCATGCCCGGCACCAGGCTCAGGATATCCGGGAGGTTGTCATAGCCGGAGCGGCGGATCTGTTCCGCGGTGATGATGTCCACGTTGGCCGGCACCTGTGACGCGCGCTGCGGCTTGCCGGTGGCGGAGGTGGTGACGGGTTCGCCGAACAGCTGCTCCATGTCGCCGTAATCGATCGACTGGGCCCGGAGCGAGGGCGCCCAGGCCAGGCAACACGCGGCGGCGAGCAACGCGCGCCGGGTCCGGCGTGACGAGGGGTACAGTGCTCCGGACGTGGTCGGGCGCGCCGGGAAAAGGGCGGGCAGGACCGTCCTCATCGCTCGGTGACCAGCAGGCGGAACGCCTGGGTGAACTGTACCCCGGCACGCTCGGCGGCGTTGCGGTTAATGACGATCTGCACCGTCGGCTCGGTGGAGAAGCTCACCGCGCAATGGGCCGCCTCGACACACTCCATGCTGGTCGAGACGGTGGGCACCCGAAGCCGCCGGGCAGCCAGCGGCACCGCCGGATCATTGGCCGTTCCGGGCGTGACGTAGAGGGCGTCCACGCCGCTCAACTCGGCAAGCTGGCCCAGCGGTACCAGGCGGGCCTGCAACCTGATCCGGCCGGCGGTCAGCCCGTCGCCAATCACGTCGCGCACGAGCTCGGCTTCCCGCCGGGAGGGCGAATGGTCCGGCAGGAACACCACGGCGATCACCGTGGCACCGGTCCGGCCTTCGCCGACGTAGCCCATGGTGCGGCCGAGCACCTGCCCGTCTTTGGGCGTGAAACCGGCCTGTGCGGGCGAAGACGCGCCGCATGGATACGCGCAAAGCAGCGCGGCCGCGACCCGCGCGGACACCGCAGCATAAAAGCCGGCCCGCTCTCGTCGGCAACCGCGACGAAGCGTTTCTCGCCCCGCGTGCAGCATTCCGCAACCAACCCCTTCCTGGCGTGCGGCCATCTTGCGATCGGACGGATTGCCGGGGACTTAAGCGACGACGCGCGACAGCTCAGCGGCGTCGGGCGAAACAGCAAATCTTAAGGGATCTGCGGCTAGAAAGCCTTCGCGGACGGGGAGGAACTGGCTTGTATCGGGCGTTCTCGCGTTTCCGTCACCCGGCAAATCCGGGGTGCAAGGCGGCCTCCGCGCCGATGCGACGCCTTTATCCCCCTTCGGAGTTTCCGACTTGACCGGCTGTTCTGCGCGGACGGGATTGAAGGCCTACCTGCCGGCGGCAGCGCGGCTGTCGAACTGGCCCTTCGCGGTAAAGATGGCGTTCTGCCCGGCGCTCGCCATGGTCGCCCTGCTCGGCATGGGGCTGCACGGCATCCTAGTGTCCAGCGAGCAGGCGAAGCTCGTCGGCGCGCTGGTTGAACAGGATCTGGTGGCCTCCACGCGCCTGGCCACCAGCGCGACGGAGCTGCAAGGCATCAACGGTGCCCTGTACCGGCTCACCACCCTGCAAGCCGGCCGGTCGCCCGTTGCCGATCCCGATGTTCAGATCAGGCGCCTCGTAGAGCGCACCTCCACGCTCGCGGACGCTTTGGAAGAACAGGCTGCCAGTAAGGCGCCGGAAGACGCCGCCCGGCTGCTCAGGCTCGCCATGGAGGTGCGGATCTACCGCGACGCCATCGACGTGTTTGGGTCCATGCTGGAGATCGACTTCCCCAGCGCGGTGGAGTTCATCGTTCCCTTCGACGACAACGCGCGCCGCCTGCTGCTGGAGATGGGCGTTCTTGCCGCGGAAGTGGTGCAGGAAGCGCATGGCCGCGCGGAAGCATCCGCGCGCATGGCAGAACACTCGCGGCTGGTGCTAGCGGCAACCGCTTTCCTGAGCGCGCTGGTGTTGTTCGGCGTTTCGGCAATCCTGACCCGCTGGACGGTGAGGGGCGTGAAGCAGATCGCCTCCGCCACCGAACGGGTAGCACGTGGTAGCGCGGATGCGGACATCCAGAGGCTGACCCGGGGAGACGAACTCGGAACCATCGTGCGATCCCTGGCGGTGTTCCAGGAGAACATCTCCCGGATCGCCTTTCTGGCGCACCACGATCCGCTGACCCATCTGCCGAACCGTGTGCTGTTTCACGACCGCGTGCAACAATGCCTGGCGCGAACCGACCACAGCGGCAGCTTTACCGTGCTGTGCCTGGACCTCGACCGCTTCAAGGCCGTGAATGACACACTCGGTCACCCGGTGGGCGACGTGCTGCTGTGCCAGGTTGCCGAACGGCTGCGTGCCTGCGTGCGTGAGGGTGACACCGTGGCGCGCCTGGGTGGGGACGAGTTCGCCATCGTGCTGCCGAACATACTGGAACCCGCGGAAATCGACGCTCTGGCCACGCGCATCATCGCGGCGGTTGGCGCGGCCTACGAGGTGAACGGCCACCAGATCGGCATCGGCACCAGCATCGGCGTGGCGGTCGCCCGGGCGGACGGCGCCACCTCCCACGAGTTGCTGAAGAACGCTGATACCGCGCTCTACGGTGCCAAGTCCAACGGCCGCGGCACGGTATGCTTCTATGAGGCTGCCATGAACGCTTCGCTGCAGAAGCGCCGCGCCCTGGAGATCGGCCTGCGGATGGCGTTGCTCCGGGACGAGTTTCTCCTGCATTACCAGCCACTGGTGGACGCGCGCTCGCATGACATCCTGGGATTCGAGGCCCTGATCCGCTGGATGCATCCAGAGCGGGGCTTGGTTCCACCGGGCGAGTTCATCCCGATTGCCGAGTCCTGCGGATTGATCAGTGAAATTGGGCGCTGGACGCTACGGCGCGCCTGCCTGGATGCCCGGTCCTGGCCGGGGCACGTAAAGGTGGCGGTTAACCTTTCGCCCGTTCAGTTCAAGGACCGGCAGCTCCTCGAAGTGGTGCGTACGGCGCTGGAAGAGAGTGGCCTCGCGGCGGAGCGACTGGAGCTGGAGATCACCGAATCCGTGCTGCTGCACGACAGCGAGGCCGTGCTGTCCAGCCTGCATCGGATCAAGGCACTCGGCGTGCAGATCTCGATGGACGATTTCGGGACGGGGTACTCGTCGTTGAGCTACCTGCGTTCTTTCCCGTTCGATAAGATCAAGATCGACCGCAGCTTCGTGCGCGACATGCCCCACGATAGCAATTCCGTCGCCATCGTGCGGGCCGTGGTCGGCCTCAGTGCCACCTTCGGCATCTCTGTTACGGCCGAAGGTGTAGAAACCAGCGAACAGGCGCGCCAGCTCGCCCTGGAAGATTGCGACCAGCTGCAGGGCTATCTTTTCAGCCGGCCGGTCCCGGCCACGGCAATCTCGGAATTGTTCGAAAGGATGGCTGGCACGGATTCAGTGGTCAGTGCACCTCCTTTGGGTCCTGCAACTTGGCCGGCAGCAACGGTAGCCTGAACCGTTGGGGCGGCATTTTCGCACGAACCTGGACTTGCCGTTGTTGGGCGGATGGACCTCGGCCCTTATGGAACTGACCCGGCTGCACAGCTGACGATCAGTGGAGGTTGCCAGTCTGCCTTCGATGGGCCGACCGGCGTTACTTTGACCGGATCAGGCCCGGCTAGGTTCAGACTTCCCGATGTGCTACGGCTGCGAGTACTTGGCTTGGCCCGCCGGCCGGGCCAGCTACGGCCAGCTGTGCCGACCGCTGTCCAGGGCCCGCCTGGGCGCACCCAAGGACGAGGCCAGCATCGCGCATGCGGCGCTGCTTGAGGCCGCTTCGGGCTGTGCCCTGGCCGCGGTGTCTCCCCCGAGTTGCCCACGACCGCCTTTCGGGGCGCGGCTGCGGGCCGACGCTGCGGCCCTGCGGCACCGCTTGGGCCTGCCGCTGCTGTGCACCGCCAACTCCTGGCTGCACGGCTACAACCAGGCCAGCCTCGACCAGCTGGCCCAGTTCGCCGCAGCTGCCGGTGCCGGGCTGCCCCGGACCCTACCAAGAGACTTGGTGAGTGCTCGCTCCGGAAAATCAATCTTGACGGCAGCACGAACTTCATAGTACAATCTGTGATTGTATTGCTTATTGGGAGTAATCCGGCTGTGAAACTGCTGTCTGAAACCTCCCGTCAGTTCTCCTTCGAGGCCGCCCACCAAACCCCACCCTATTCTGGGCTGCATGGCCATTCCTTCAGGGTGGAGGTGGGCGTGAGTGGCGAAGCAGATCCCGTCTTCGGATGGTCACACAACCAGTTTGACCTGGAAGTGGTGCTCGATGCGGTGAAGCAGGAACTCGACCACAAATACTTAAATGACATCGAAGGCTTAGCCGTACCAACTCTGGAAAATCTGACCCACTGGATATGGAAACGGCTTGAAAAAAGCATCACCGGACTGGACCGAGTGGTCGTCCGGCGCGGCAACGAAGGGCAGGTTGAAGGTTGCAGTATTTCCCGCCAGCGCTGAAGCAGTATTCCTCGAACGCTGACTAGCTTGGTGTTCAGCCCTGGGAAGGTCGTTGGCGGCCCGACCAGGGGCTCAGTTTGGTGCTGCAAGATACTCCTGGCCGGGCATTCGGAACTGCCGTGGCCATCAGGGTTCCCCGTTCCCGTCCCTCTGGCGACAGCAACCAAGGTTTCAGCACGTAGCTAGCCGAGGAGTAGCGCTCAGCCATGATTACTGCGGGAGCTTCTGAGATGCAGGAACCGTTCGCTCCTTTGCGAGGCAACCCCTCTTCTGAGCGATCTCAGCGTCCGTAACACATGGGAGGGCGCCGCCACGATATTTACCGGAAACATCCACTGGATGCCATTGGAGCCCGTCAGAAAGCTCTCGCTTCCTTCTGGACGTAGTTCCCGACCATTCGAAAAGGTGTGCTGCGGCACATCGGGAAAGTTTTTCGCAAACTCTGGGAGAAGACAATCATGGACCGATGCGTAACGAGACGCGAAATAGCGAAGCTCCTGTGTTGGACTGCGGCTGCATCCGCTGTCACGCCCGCGCAAGCTGCAACCCTACCGCAGCCCGCTGAACGGCCCATTCTGACGGTCACGGGCAAGATCAGCACGTTCAACGAAGGGAACAGTGCCCGCTTCGATCGGCCGATGCTGGAGGCTCTGGGCATGAGTTCCTTCGTGACAACAACGCCTTGGTACACCGGTCCGGTGAGATTTGAGGGCGTGCTGATGAGCAAGCTGCTGGAAACAGTTGGCAGCACGGGAGAGCGCGTCGTCGCGACAGCTCTGAACGATTACTCCACCGAGATCCCTATCAGCGATTTTGCCCAGTATGGCGTGCTGCTCGCATTGAAGCGGGACGGTGAGTACATGACCGTGCGGGATAAGGGGCCGTTGTTCATCGTTTACCCATTTGATAGCCGCCCTGAGTTAAAGCGGCAGCAATTCTACGGCCGTTCCGCGTGGCAGCTGGCAAGGCTCTCGATCGTCTGAAGACCTGGAAGGTCCGTCGCTCAAGCAGTCTCTGCGGAGAGGAAGAGAGCCCGTGTATCGTGTGACGAAGCACATCAAGGCTGGCTTCTTATGTACGGCCGCCTTGCTCACGCTCGCGGCTATCTATACCTCGACCCTGATTGTGCAGCAACAAACTGCGCTGAGCGACGTATCACGTTATAATGTGACTTGGCTCGTCAGCCAGACCCCGTTTGAGATCGCGCGCCTGCAGGCCACTATCGGGACCTTCGGAATACCGAACAGCGGCACCACCAAGGAAGACGTACAACTCTGGCTTGAGATCGCGGCGAGCCGCGTCGAAACCTTGGATGCTGGCGAGGCAAGGGATTTTATTCGCAGCAGTCCCGAACTCCTGGCATCGGTCGAGCAGATGCGTGTGGCGCTTGCCTCAGCTGCGCCCCTCGTGGCCACTTTGGAGCGAGAGGGTTCGGCGCAGCAGCTCATTGCCCTTCTTTCGCCACTGAATACCAGGGCCGCGAAACTTGCCGTTTCGGCCTATGCAAGGGCCGGCAATCTGGTGGCCCACGATCTGCACCAGCTCAGCCAGCTGCATTGGATCTTTTCTGCCGTTCTGTGTGGGCTGCTGCTGTGCTGCTTCAGTCTGATAGCGGTCCTGGCCTGGCACAACCGGCTGCTGGTCCGAACCTATGACGAGGTCAACGCCCTGGTTTCTGATCTGCGCCGGACCGGCCAGGAACTCGCCGAAGCGAACGTGCGTGCGGAACACGCGATGCGGGAAGTGCAGCAGCAGAACGAAGCCCTGAAGGCCAGCGATCTCGAGCTGCTCACCCAGAACACCCGCTTCTACGCGGCCCTGAACAACATGTCGCAGGCGCTGTGCATGGTGGACGTGAACCAGCAGTTGATCGTCTGCAACATCCGCTTCCTGGAGCTTTTCGGCTTGTCCGTCGAGGATACCCGGCCGGGTGTGCCGATCAGCGGCGTTTTCGGGGCGATGGATGCCGACACGAGGCCGGGTCAGCAGATCGCACGGGAAATCTGGAAGGAGCAGCAGGCCCTGGCCGCGGAACACCGGCAAGCCTCCTTCTCGCGGGAAGACCAGACTGGCCGCGCCATCGCCGTGGCTCACCAGCCCATGGTGGATGGCGGCTGGGTCGCCACCTACGAGGATATCACGCAGCGCCGACAGGCCGAGGCGCATGTCCAGTTCATGGCGCATCACGATGCCCTCACGGGCCTGCCGAACCGCTTCTACTTCCACAAATACATGGGGGAGATGCTGCAAAGCGAGCATAGCGGGCTCGCCGTGCTGCAGCTCGATCTCGACCACTTCAAGAATGTCAACGACACCCTCGGCCATCCCGCCGGGGACGCGCTGCTCAAGGCGGTCGCACAGAGATTGCTCGGCTGCGTCCGCGAGGGTGACTTCGTGGCACGCCTCGGTGGCGACGAGTTCGCAATCCTGCAAAGGGGCGGCAATCAGCCGTCCCAGGCGGTTGCCCTGGCGGAGCGCATCGTCAGGGTTCTTTGCGAACCCTACAACCTGGATGGTTATCGCGCCGTCATCGGCGCCAGTGTCGGGATCGCGGTGGCCGCGAATTCCGAAACCAGCGCCGACCTGCTGCTCAAGAACGCCGACCTCGCATTGTACCGGGCCAAGGGCGAGGGCCGTGGTGTCTACCGTTTCTTCGAACCGAGGATGGATGCGGAACTGCAGGCCAGGCTGGGTATCGAGGCGGATCTGCGGGAAGCGCTCAACCGGGACCAGTTGGAAGTCCTCTACCACCCGGTCTTCAATTTCAAGGCCGGTGCGGTGACGGGCTTCGAGGCCCTGCTGCGATGGAACCACCCGGAGCGGGGCATCATCTCCCCTTCCGAGTTCATCCCGATCGCCGAGGAGATCGGGATGATCAATGCCATCGGGCAATGGGCCTTGCAGTGTGCCTGCGAAGCCGCGGCCAGGTGGCCCAGGAGCCTGAAGCTCGCCGTCAACCTTTCGCCCCTGCAATTCTCCGACGAGATCGTCGCCACGGTGACCCGGGTACTCGCGGCCTCGGGGTTGTCTCCGGCGCGGCTGGAACTGGAGATCACGGAATCGGCGCTGTTGCAGGACAATGAGAGGGTGCTGGCCACCCTGCACCAGCTGCGGAATCTCGGCCTGAAAACCGTGCTGGACGATTTCGGGACCGGGTATTCCTCGCTGAGCTATCTCAGGATTTTCCCCTTCGACAAGATCAAGATCGATCGGTCCTTCGTCATGGAGATGGTGCGCCGGCCGGACTGCCTCGCGATCGTCAACTCGATCGCGAGCCTGGCGAGCAAGCTGGGCATGACGACCACCGCGGAAGGCGTCGAGACGCTGGAACAGTTCGAGCAGGTCCGCGCGGCCGGATGCACGGAGGCGCAAGGCTATCTCTTCAGCCGACCGGAAACGGACGCCCAGATCCGCGAGCGATGGTTCGCGCCCGGCAGGACGCTGTCCGTCGTGGCGCCGGGTCCCGACCGGAAGTTCACCATTGTTTCCAGGGCGGGTTCCACTCAACCTGCTTCATGACGTGCCATGTCGGAACGGTGGCGCGGACACTCGGGGCGGAGCCGGTGGCCGGGCGCGCGCACCCCGGGCGGCACGGCCGCGTCCCTTGCCCGGCGGCCGCCCGCCAGTCCCGGGGCTGTGCGGGCCGCGGCGTCCGCCCAGGCCCGGCCATCCGCTGTTCCGCGGGCCGGCTACGCAGCGCCCCGCTTCCGCCCGTGGTGCCTCGCGAGGAATGGCCGCCGGCCGTCCTCCGGCGACGTCCTGACGCTTTCGCGAGCGCGCAGCGCGGAAACCTCCGGCCCATGCGCCGGCTTTCTTCCTGGCGCGCAACTATTCTGGGGCATCGCCTGTGAGCTTCGTTTTCCGGCTTCTGCTCCTGGCGGTGATGAGTGTCCTGCCCTCCGCCTTGCTGGAGGTTTGGCGCACCGAGCACAGCCGGCAGGAAAACCTCTCCGAAGTTCCGGACAACGCCCTGCGCCTGGCCGAGATTGCCGCGGCCGAGCAGAGGCGCATCCTGGAGGGGGCGAGGCAGCTGCTCACGGCCCTGTCGATGCTCCCCATGATCCGGGACCAGGACGAGGCGAGTTGCGGCCCGGCGCTGCGCCGCCTGCGGGAGCAGTTCTCCCTCTACACGGTGATCGGCGCGGCGGGGCTGGACGGGAAGATCTGGTGCAGCAGCGCGAGACCCGGCACCGACATCTCGGATCGCCCGGGCTTCCAGCGCGCGGTGCAGACGGGAAACTTCGCGGTGGGCGGCTACGTGGTGGGCCGCATCACCGGCCGGCGCACGCTGAGCCTCAACCTGCCCGTGCTCGAAGAGGACGGCCGGGTCGCCGGCGTGCTCAATGCCGGGCTGGATCTCGACCTCCTGGCGGAAGACCTCGCCAGCAGGGAACCGGCACCAGGCGTGAGCTTGACCGTGGCAGACCCGGACGGGATCGTGCTGGTCGACCTGCCGGGCGGTCGGCAGGTCGGCAACCACCTGCCGGAACGGCTGCAATCGATCATCGCGGGTGCCCAGTCCGGCGTGATCGACACGGAGTGGATCAACGGGACCCGCCAGATCGTCGGCTATGTTCCCGCAGCATCCTCCTCCAACGCGTCCTTTCTCGTGGCTGTCGGCCTCGATTACCAGCGGTTCGTGGAGGACCCCTACCGGCAGGGCCCTTCCCTCGCGGTTTCGGCCGCGGTGCTGGCGGCGGCGTTGCTGGCGGCCTGGTTCTTCGCCAGCCGCTACATCCGCAGGCCGATCGCGCGGCTGGCGGCGGTGACCGAGCGCTGGCGCCAGGGCGACATGACCGCGCGGGCCGGGCGGATCGACCGGAACTCGGAGATCAGCCAGCTCGGCCTCGCCTTCGACGCCATGGCCGATGCCGTGGCCGAGCGCGAGCGGCGCATGGCCGACATGCTGGAGAGCACGACGGACACGGTCTGGGCCGTGGATTCGGAGTGGCGCGTGACATTCATGAACCGCCGTGCCCAGGAGCGCGTGAAAGGTTACGAGCTGCTCGGGCGCGTCGTCTGGGAGGTTTTTCCGGATATCGAGGTCGGGCCGATCGGGGATGCCTATCGTCGGGCGATGACGGAACGTGTCCCCACGCAGATCACCGTCTTCTATGAGCCGCTCGCCGGACATTTCGAGCTCAACATCTTCCCGTCCGAGGAGGGTGGCCTCGTGCTCTTCGTGCGCGAGGTCACGGAGGAGATCCGGGCGCGGGAAGCCCTGCTGCACCAGGCCTATCACGACCGGCTGACGGGGCTGCCCAACCGGAGCTGCCTCACCGAGATGGCCACCAGGGGGGAGGATGGGCGCCAGCCGAAGGCCCTCCTGCTGCTGGATTTCGACGGCTTCAAGCATGTGAACGACACGCTGGGCCATGCCGCAGGGGATGAGGTGCTGCGGGATGCCGCGGCCCGCCTGGCTGACCGGCTGGGCGAGAGGGGCAGGCTGGCCCGCCTGGGTGGCGACGAGTTCGCGGTGCTGCTGTTCGAGGAGGAAGCGGCGGCGGGCGAGGCGATCGCGGACGAGATGCTGTCCGTGCTGGCGCAATCCCCTTTTGCGGTGCGGGGGCGGCACTTCCGCATCACGGCGAGCGCTGGGCTGGTGCGGGTTCCGGCCGGTGCCCCGGCTGATCCGGAGGCACTGCTCTCCAATGCCGATCTGGCCCTCTACCGCGCCAAGGCGGCCGGCAAGGGGAAGTACTGCGTCTTCAGCGAGGCCGACCGGGCTGAATACGAGGCCCGGTGGTTGCTGGACGACGATATCGACCGTGCCGTCGGGCAGGGCGAGTTCGAACTGCATTACCAGCCGCAGATGCGGCTTTCCGACGGGGCGCTGGTCGGGGCGGAGGCGTTGATCCGCTGGCGCCATCCGACGCGCGGCCTGCTGAGCCCGGCGTTTTTCCTGGAGGCGCTGGAAAGCAGCCGCCACGCGGGCCGCATGGGCAACTGGATCCTCGACGAGGCCTGCCGCCAGACGGCCGCCTGGCGCCGCGCGGGGCTGCAACTCCGTATAGGGGTGAACCTGTTCGGCGAGCAACTGACGGCCGGCGACCTGGCGGGGATCGTCGGGACGGCGCTGGCGGCCCACGGCTTGCCGCCGGAGGCGCTGGAACTGGAGCTGACGGAGAACATCGCGCTGCGCCAGGACAAGGGGGAGATGCTGGCCTCCCTGCAGGCACTCCGCGCACGGGGCGTCGGCATTGCCTTCGACGATTTCGGCACGGGCTTCGCCTCCCTGACCACGCTGCGCGACTTCCCGGTTACCCGCCTGAAGATCGACCGCAGCTTCATCTCCGGCCTGCCGGGGGCGACACACGACGCGGCGATCGTGGAATCCGTGCTGGTGCTGGCGGGGCGCCTGGGGCTGGAGGTGATCGCGGAGGGCATTGAAACCGAGGCGCAGGAGAGCTTCCTGGCCGCCCGTGGCTGCCCGGAGGGTCAGGGCTACCGCTATGGCCGGCCGATATCGGCGGGGGAGTTCCTGGCGGCGTGCCTGACACGGAAGTCCACGGGAAACCTGTCCCGATGATGGAACGCTGCGACACTGCTGGCGTGGCGCGTCCCCTCTCTCCTCCCGCCTGCGTCATCGGCGGCGTCGACCCGGACCGGTTCGAGGCCGCCGAGCAGGGGGGGAGGCCCGACGAGCTCCCCGCCGACCACGCCCCGGACTTCGCGCCGGTGGCCCATCCCACCCTGCGCACCGGCATCGCGGCGGTGCTCGCCGCTGCGGGCGCTCGGCCGGTGCCCAGGGCGGCGGGGCTCTGACGGGCATGGAACCGGAGGTCCTGCTGGTCCGCGTCCTCGATCTCATCGGGACCTTCGTCTTCGCGCTCAGCGGTGCCGCGCTGGGCGTGCAGCGGAGCCTGGACCTGTTCGGGGTACTGGTGCTCGCCTTCGTCACGGCAGTGTTTGGCGGCATCACGCGGGACGTCCTGATCGGCGCCGTCCCGCCCGCCTCGGTCGCGAGCTGGCACAATCTGGCGCTGGCCGTCCTGGCCGGGCTGCTGCTCTTCCGCTTCCCCAAACTGTTCGAAGGCTTGCGACACCCGGTCCAGTTCTTCGACGCGGCAGGGCTCGGGGTCTTCGCCGCGGCCGGGACGCAGAAGGCCCTGGACCATGGAATCAATCCGCCGATGGCGGCCATCCTGGGCATGATCAGCGGCATCGGCGGCGGCATGGTGCGCGACGTCCTGACGGCGCAGGTACCGACCGTGCTGCGCGCCGATATCTACGCCGTTGCCGCCCTGGCGGGCGCATTGGTGGTGGTCGCGGGCGACGGCGTCGGTTTGCCACCGACCGCCGTCGCCCTGGCCGGGATCGTCCTTTGCGTATTCCTGCGGCTCATGGGGCTTTATCGCGGCTGGAAGCTGCCGCTCGCGCGACCATCGACGGATTGATGGGCGCCGCCATACGGCCGGCATACCCTCGAAAGGAACAGCCAGCCGACACGGCGCCAGCGCGAACCGGGCGAGCCCGCCGCGGCGAGCCAGGCCTGCGGCGGCACGCCCGCGGATCAACCAGACCTTAAGCGGGATGGCCGCAGGATGCGTCCGGGATCAGGGGCGCAGGAAGCTTTGGCCAAGGGACGCAAGGGCGAGGGCGTGACCATCGTTCTCCGGCGGGAGGAAGCGGGCGAGGCCGGGCACCATGGCGGCGCCTGGAAGGTCGCCTATGCCGATTTCGTCACCGCCATGATGGCGTTCTTCCTGCTGATGTGGCTGCTCAACGCCACCACGGAAGAACAGCGGCACGGCCTGGCCGACTACTTCACCCCCAACAACGAGCTGGCCAAGGGCGCCAGCGGCACCGGCCAGCCCTTCGGCGGCCGCACCCCGCACGAGGCCGCGGGCATGGCCTCCAACACCGGGGCGGTGCGGCTGGAAACCGGGCCGCAGCCGGTGCTGCAGGACATTGAGTTGGACGACGACAGCCTGCAACCCGCCCGCCCCGTCCTGACCCGCGAGGCGCCCCCCGGCCAGAACGACGCCCCCGATGCGCGCCCGGCCCTCGTACAGACGGCCATGCTGGACGGCCGCTTCAGCGTGCCGGACCCGCGCAGCGCCCTGGCCTGGAGCCTGCGCAGCAGCCTCGCGCCCGCCGCGGCGGACGGTTCGGGAGGGACGGAAGCGCGGGCCGCGGCCCTGGATGCGTCCGGCAATCCCGCGCCGGCCGCGCGCGACGCTTCCGGCAGCCCCGCGCCGGCCGCGCGCGATGCGGACCTGGCCGCGGCCTCGGAGGCCGCGCTGCGGCAGGAACTGAGCCGGCGCGAACAGGAAGCGCTGGACGGGCTGGCGGAGCAGCTGCGCTCGGCCGTGCGCGACGACCCGGCCCTGGCCGAGCTGGCGCCGCAGCTGCGGGTGGAATCCGTCCCCGAAGGCCTGCGCATCCAGCTGCTGGATGCCGACCGGCAGCCGATGTTCGCGCTGGGCGGCACGGCGCTGAACGAACGCTCCCGCGCGCTGCTGGGGCGCGTCGCCTCGGTGATCCGGCGCGTGCCCAATGCCGTGGCGATCACCGGCCACACCGACGCTACGCCGTTTCGCGGCGGCGAGCGGAGCAACTGGGATCTTTCGGCCGAGCGCGCCAACATCACCCGCCGCCTGCTGGTGGAAGGCGGGGTGACCGAGGCGCGGCTGCGCTCCGTTGCCGGGCTGGCGGAGCGCGAGCCGCTGCTGGCCGACAACCCCAATGCCGCCGCCAACCGGCGCGTCGCCATCCTGCTGTTGCGCACCGTCCCGGCCGCGGGGACGGCGTCGCGATGACCACGATCGGCGGCCTGGTGTTCCTGCTCGCCTGCGTGTTCGGCGGCTACGTGCTGGCAGGCGGCAAGTTCGACATCATCCTGCACTCGCTGCCGCACGAGATGCTGACCATCGGCGGGGCCGCGATCGGCGCCTTCGTGATGGCCAACAGCATCCATGACATCAAGCACGTGCTGGGCGGCTTCGGGAAGATCCTGAAAGGCGGGCGCTTTCACAAGGCCCAGTACGTGGAGATGCTGAGCCTGCTGTTCTGGTTCGTGCGGCTGGCGCAGCAGAAGGGCGCGATGGCGCTGGAGCCGCATATCGAGAAGCCGGAGGAAAGCCCGGCCTTCAACAAGTTCCCCGCCATCGCCAAGGACCACCACGCGGTGGTGCTGATCTGCGACTACCTGCGCATGGTCGGCATGAACGCCGACGACCCGCACCAGATCGAGGACATCATGGCGCGCGAGCTGAAGAAGCTGCGCGAGGAGGAGCTGCATCCCTCGCACGCGCTGCAGAGCGTGGCGGACGCGCTGCCGGCGCTGGGCATCGTCGCGGCGGTGCTGGGCGTGATCAAGACCATGGCCTCCATCGACCAGCCGCCGGCGGTGCTGGGCGGCATGATCGGCGGCGCGCTGGTGGGCACCTTTCTGGGCGTGCTGCTGGCCTACGGCATGGTGGCGCCGATCGCGGCGCGGCTGAAGGGCGTGGTGGACGAGGAGTGCAAGTACTACGAGGTGATCCGCGCCGTGCTGGTGGCACACCTGCACGGCAACGCGCCGCAGGTGGCGGTGGAAACCGGGCGCAAAACGGCGCCGTCGCAGCACATGCCCTCTTTCCAGGAACTGGAAACCACGCTGCAGGATCTGCAGATCGCCTGAGGCGCAGGGCCAGGTTTTCCCGCGGTGGTGGGGCGCGGTTCCGGGGCGGCGGTTTGCCTTACTTCCTTACCATCTTACTTCCTTACCGCAGGGTGCCGCAGCGGCGCCTTTTACGGAAAATAATCCTACAACGTCAAGGCGTTAGCGGTCAAGCGTGGCAACGGATGTGACAGATTCGGCCAATTCTGACACTTCTGCGCGCTTGCGGTCCTGCCGTCCCAGCGGCCAGTTCGGCCGGGGCGACGTTTCCGCCCCCAGCTGCCCGGAGCGGGTAGCAGCCCGGTTCCGCACGGGGCGGGCCACGTGCGGCGAGCGCGCTTCGCGAGGTGGGACCCGGGGGCGGGCCGCAGAGGTGACGCAGCGGCGGCGCGGGCCTCACCTCGCGGAGCGCTCACGGGGTGGAGGATTCTGAACCCCTCGCGCGGGACGCAGGCTTCGCCTCCGCCCTGGGGGATCCGAGGGGGGCGCCCCCTTGGCCGCGGCTGGCCCGGAAGGCGCCGCTCAGGGCCCGGATGGCCAAGCCAGGGCTGGCAGGCGGGCTACGGGGATGCGGGCCACGGACATGCCGCGGTTTTCCAGCGTCACCGGGATTTCCAGCTGCGGCGGGCCGCCCTCGGCGGGCGGGCGGGACAGGGCGGCGGCGACGCGGCTGGCCAGGGCGGCGGAGCGCTGCGGGATCAGCCCGGCGCCGGCCAGGGCGGCCACCGCGGCTTCGGCGCCCGAAAGGCGCAGGGTGCCGGCGCCCATGGGCTGCAGGCCGGCGTCCAGGGCCAGGGTGGCGGCCAGGGTGGCGACGACGTCGCCCCATTGCAGCGTGGCGCCGCGCAGTTCCAGCACCCCGCCGGCGTCGCGCCAGGCGGCGGCGCGGGTGGCGGGAACGCGGCCGCCGGGCTGCGGGCCGGTCAGCGCCGCGTCCAGCCCGACGCGCCCGATGCGCGGGCCGAGCGGGTAGCTTTCGCCCGGCGGCAGGGTGGGCAGCATGATCTCCTCCGCCTGGGCGGACAGGGTGACGGCGGCCTCGCCCTCGGTGGCGGTGGAGCGGGTGTCGATGCTGGCGTGCAGGCTGCGCAGTTCCAGCCCGCTGCCGGGGGTGCCGGCGCCGTTGCCGCTGGACAGGCCGACGCGCAGGCGCTCGGCGGTCAGCTCGCCCCCGCGTGGCAGCACGTCCGATTGCAGTGGCAGGCGGCCCACCAGCCGGTCGGCGGCGAAGGGGATGTCCAGCCGGCCCAGGCGCAGGCGCTGCGGGCCGCGCGGTTCGATGCGCAGGGCGTCCAGCCGCGGCAGCACCACGCCCAGCACCAGGGCGGTGGACTGCCATTCGACGCCGCCGGGCAGGCTGGCCTCGCCGCCGCGCAGGCGGAAATTGGGCAGGCGCAGGGTGGCGGCAAAGGGCCAGCCGCCGCGCTGCGGCGGGCCGTGCTCGATCTCCCAGCCCTGGGCTTCGCGCGACAGGGTCCAGGCGTTGAAGCCTTCCTCCAGCCGCTCGCCCATCCAGCGCCACAGCAGGGCATGGGCGCCGGCCAGCAGCACCAGCAGCACCAGGGTCCCGAGCAGCAGCCGCGCCGGTCGCCAGCGGCGCCGGGCGGGCGGGGCGGCGCCAGCCGGGCGGGGTGGCGGCGCAGTGCCGGCCGGGGTGGCGGGTGGCGTGGCGCTGGCCGGGCGGGCAGGCAGCCTGTCGCCCGCCGGGCGTAGCGGCGGCGCGTCGCGGCCGTCGGCGGCGGTTTCGGCCCGGCCGGCGGGCGCCTGCTCATGCGTGCTCACGCCACCGCTATAGCGCGGCCGCCGGCGGCCTGCATGATGCGCGCGTGACACCGGAACACCCCGACACCACCCCGACCCGTGCCGAGGCATGGCTGGACCCGGACGGGTGCCTCTACGTCTTCGCCTACGGCTCGCTGATCTGGAAGCCGGGCTTCCTGCCCGATGCCGTGCTGCCCGCCCTGCTGCGCGGCTTCCACCGGCGCTTCTGCGTCCGGTCCACCCGGTATCGCGGCACGCCCGAGCAGCCCGGGCTGGTGCTGGGGCTGGACCGCGGCGGCGCCTGCCGGGGGGCGGTGCTGCGGGTGGCGGGGGAGCGGGCGGCGGCGGTGCTGGACTACCTGCGGGAGCGGGAACTGTCCGGCGGGTCCTATCACCAGCGCCGGGTGCGGGTGACCGCGCTGGGGCCGGGCGGCGGGCGGAGCGTGTGGGCGGTGGCCTTCGTGGTGGACCGGGCCGCCGCGACCTATTGCGCGGCGCTGGACCCGGCCGAGGCGGCGGCGGCCATCGCGCGCAGCGCCGGGGCGATGGGGGCGAATCGGGAATACCTGCTCAACACCGTTTCGCAGCTGCGGGCGATGGGCGTGCGGGATTCCGCACTGGAACGTCTGGCCGCGCTGATGCCCCCTGTTGCGAGCACGGGTTGAGCGGGTTTTCCGCCAAGTTTTCCACAAGCAGCGCGGCGGTTTTCCGCCGTTTGTCGCCGGACTCCGGGAGTTACCCACAGATGGGGCGGGAAAACCGCCGAGTCGCGAGCAAGTTGTTGAAAAGGAATGGTTTTACGAATATCACCGTTTCGGGAGCGGGCGGAAAAACCGTGCTCCGCCAAATTCTTGGAGCGGAATCCTGGCAACCAGTGGCAAGCTCGCCCCGCAGGTCTTCCACGAAGTTGTCCACAGGCCCTGGGGAAGGCGGGAACAGGCGGGTTGCCGCGTCTCCATAGCGGCTCCGCCCCGCCCAGCCCAGGGGAACAGACGCGGCCCATTCACGCGCCGGTGTGCCGGCCGGGGACGGTCAGCGGGTGTGGTAGGACAGCCCGGCCCAGGCGCCGGCGAGCTTGCCGAATTCCCGCAGCATCACCGGCGGCCGGGCCCGGTGCGGGTCCACGGGAAAGGGCCGCAGCACGGTGTCGGCGGGCAGTTCCCGCCGCAGTTCCAGCAGGGCACGCGGCATGTGGAAGCCGGCGGTGACCACCGTCACCGAGCGCAGCGACTGCCCCTGCACCCAGGCCGCCACCTCGCGCGCATTGCCGCGGGTGCTGCGGGCTTCGCGCCCCAGGGTGGTGCGGGTCACGAAGGGCCAGGGCTCCAACCCCGCGGCGCGGGCCACCGCCGGCAGGTCGGCGTCCTGGCCGACGCCGGAAATCAGCAGCCGGCTGTTCGGCCAGGCTTCCGCCAGGCGCAGCCCGGTTTCCACCCGCTCCGGCCCGCCGGTCAGCACGGCGATGCCCTCGGTGGGCGGGGGCTCGGCGGGGGCGGGGCGGGCGGCGGCGTCCAGGAACCAAGCGTAGCCGCCGCCGCTCAGCAGCAGCCCCGCCACCGCCAGCGCGAACAGGCCGCGGCGCAGCAGCTGCGGCAGCCGGCCGGGCCATCTGCCAGGCAATCCCCTGGGCAGCTTCCCGGGTGAACCCTCGGGCGATCTCCCGGGTGATCCCGCTGGCGATCTCGCCCGCAGCCTCATGGCAGGCGGCGGACCCAGCGGCGCACGGTGACCTGGGCGGTGCCCCAGCCGATCAGCCAGGCGGCAGGGATCAGCAGCAGCAGCTCCGCCCAGGGCAGCGCCTGCCAGGGAATGGCGTTGTCCGCCCCCCCGGCAAAGGGCGCGGCGAGGCGGGCCAGGGCCAGCAGGGCCGGGGCAGCAAGCGCCGTGCCGCCGGCCGCCCCCGCCGCCGCCAGCAGCCCGACGCGGCGGGCGACGCGGCCGGCAATGGCGCCGCGGGTGGCGCCGAGGTCGTGCAGGATGCCGATGGCCTCGCGCCGGGCGGCGAGGCCGGCCCGCGTCGCCACCGCCACCACCGCCGCCGCGACCCCCGCCACCAGGGCCAGCGCCGCCAGCGCGATGCCCTGGACGGAGCGGGCCAGCGCCGCCAGCCGCGCCACCCACAGGCCGTGCGCTTCCAGCTCCGCGCCGTCCACGGCCTCGGCCAGGCGGGCGGCCAGGGGGGCGGGGTCGAGCGAGGCGTCGCGCAGGTGCAGCTCGATGACGCCGGGCAGGGGCAGGGCGGGGGCTTCGCCGAGCCAGGGGCGCAGCAGCGCCGCCACCCGGGCCGGCTCCACCGGGCTGGCGGCGGCCACCAGGGGCGAGTCGCGCAGGATCGCCAGGGCGCGGTTCAGCCGCTCGGGGTCGGGGCGGGGCAGCTGCACCGTGACCGCGGCGGCGGCGCCGGACTGCCAGCGTTCCGCGAGCCCGGCGGCGCCGTGGGCCCCGGCCAGGGCTAGGGCGGCCAGCAGCGACATGGCGGCCACCAGCCCGGGCAGCAGCCGCCCCGACAGGGCACGGCGCAGGCCGAGGGGATCGCGCGAGCGGCGGCGGCGCTCAGCCATCCCGGCGGCCGCGCATGCCGTAGGGCGGTGTGTCCGGCGGGGCGCCGGGGGGACGCCGGTCCGGGGTGCCGTGGGGTGAGGCTGCCGCGCCGCCGCGGGACGCTGGCCCGGGCGAGGTGCCAGGCGCGTCGTCCCAGGCCACGGCGGCCGGGTCCGGCGCGTCGTCCCAGGTGGTGGTGGCGGGGCTTGGCCGGTTGTCCCAGGCGGTGCCGGTGGGCTCCGGGCCGTCGTCCCAGGTGCCAGTGGGGCCCTGCTCGGGGGCGTTGTTCCAGGCGGAGGCGGCGGGGTCCGCGTCCGGCGCTTCGTCCGGATGGCCGAAGGCGACCAGCCGGCCGCGTTCCAGCGTCATCACGGGTGCCGGAAAGGCGGCCACCAGCTCTTCCGAGTGGGTGGCGACCACCACGGTGGTGCCCAGGCGGTTCATCTCGGTCAGCAGGGCCAGCAGCCGCCGCGCCTGCCGGGGGTCGAGGTTGCCGGTGGGCTCGTCGGCCACCAGCAGTTCCGGCCGCGCCACCACGGCGCGGGCAATGGCCACGCGCTGCTGCTCGCCGCCCGAGAGTTGGGGCGGCAGCGAATCGGCGCGGTTTTCCAGGCCCACCCAGCGCAGCAGCTCGGCCACATCGGGGCGCAGCGAGGCTTCGGAGCGCCCGGCCAGCCGCAGCGGCAGGGCGACGTTGTCGAAGGCGCTGAGATAGGGGAGCAGCCGGTAGTCCTGGAACACCGCCCCGATTCGCCGCCGCAACGGCGGCAGCGCTTCGCGCTTCGCCTGGCTCAGCCGCACGCCCAGGATCTCCACCTCGCCGGAGGTGGGGCGCAGGGCGCACTGCATCAGCCGCAGCAGCGTGGTCTTGCCCGCGCCCGAGGCCCCCGTGAGCCAGGTGAAGGAACCGCGCGGCAGGGTGAAGCTGAGATGCTTCAGGGTCTCGTCGCCCTCGCCCCCGGACGGGTCGGGATAGCGCAGGCCGGCATCGCTGAAGCGCACCATGGGGCGCAGGGTGTGCCACGGCCGGCGGGGCTGGGCTAGGATGCTCGCATGCGCATCGCGTGCCCCCATTGCAGCACCGCCTACGACGTGCCCGACACGATGCTGGTGCCCGGCCGCAGCGTGCGCTGCGCCCGCTGCGGCGAAAGCTGGGCGCCCGCCCCGGCGCTGCCGCCGGCCGCCGCGCCGCCCGCCCCGGCGCCGCAGCCCGAGCCGGCCCCGGGGGCCGCGCCGGCCGCGGTGCCAGCCCCGCCCCCGGAACCCGCGCCGGACATCGCCGTGCCGCCGCCCCCGGCCGCCTTTCCCCGCGCGGCGCCGCCACGGGCGGAGATTGCGCCGCCGCCGAGGCCGCGCGGGCTGGTGCTGGCCTGGGTGGCCTCGGTGGCGGTGCTCGGCCTGGGGCTGGCGGCGGTGCTGGTGTTTCGCGCGCCCATCGCGGCGGCCTGGCCGCCGGCCGGACGGCTCTACGCCGCGCTGGGGCTGTTCTGAGGCGCGGTTCCCGGGGGAACCGCGCCGGGTGAGGCCGGACTACTCCTTCTTGGCGGTGGCCAGGTTGTAGGTGGTGGAGGCGGTGGCGCCGGCGGTGTCGTCGCCGATCTTGCCGTACTTGAA